>JANQMB010000020.1 GCA_028280355.1 Verrucomicrobiales bacterium | reverse complement strand
CGCCGAAGCGGTCAACGCCATGGCCCGGTCGCTGCAGGAGCGCGACGCCCTGAAGGGGGCGCTGTCGCGCACCGTTTCAAACGAGGTCGCCGAACGTCTCGTCAAAGAGGGCGAGGGCGCGATGCTGGAGGGCGAGCGCCGGGTGGTGACCGTGCTCGCGAGCAGGGTTGGCAACCTCACGCAGCTCGCCTCCGCCCTGGAGCCCGGTCGCCTGTTGCAGCTGCTCAACGCCTACTTCGAGGCGATGGTCGAGATCGTCTTCCGCCACGGCGGGACCATCGACCGCCTGCTCGGAAACCGCCTGATCGCCGTCTTTGGCGCCCCGTTGGACGACCCCGAGCAGGAGCGCAACGCGGTGGAGGCCGCCATCGCGATGTCGGAGGAGATCGACCGCCTGAACGAAGGCTGGGGGCTAGGGATCGACGAGCGCTTCGAGGTCGGGCTGGGGATCCACACCGGCGAGGCCATCATCGGCAACGTCGGCGCCAACCAGAAGATCGAATTCACGGTGATCGGCGAGTCGGTGCAGATCGCGACGATGATCGAGGAGCTCGCCGCCGAGCATCGCTCGCGGGGCCTGGTCTCGCATCGGACGGTGGAGGCTACCCGGGGGGCGTTCCGCTTCCGTGAGGTCGGTGATATCGAACCTGCGGGGGCCGGCGGGCTCCTCCGGCTCTACACCACTTCGGAGCTGCGGCGCCCCGCCTGACGAACCGCCGCCCCCGCCCGATGTCGGGGGTCGGGGCTTGCCTAGCCCCGGGAGGCTCCCTACGCTTCCGCACCATGTCCCAGTCCCAATACGCCATCGGCCTCGACTTCGGAACCAACTCCTGCCGTTCCCTGCTCGTCGATCTCTCGGATGGCAGCGAACTGGGCAGCATGGTGTTCGACTATCCCTCGGGTGAGCTGGGCATCCTGACCGACCCGAAAGACCCGAACGTCGCCCGCCAGAACCCGCAGGACTACCTCGATGGTCTAGAGGCGGTCATCAAGGGGGCGCTCGAACAGGCGCGCTCGGAGAGGGTCGACTTTGACGCCGCCCAGGTGGTCGGCATCGGCGTCGATACCACCGGCAGCACCCCCATCCCCGTCGATCGCGAGGGGACCCCACTCGGCCTGAAGCCCGAGTTCAAGGACAACCTGGCCGCTATGGTCTGGCTTTGGAAGGATCACACCGCCCACGCCGAGGCGGCGGAGATCACCGAGAAGGCCGCCGCCCTGCGCCCGCAATATCTGGCCAAGTGCGGCGGCATCTACTCCTCCGAATGGTGGTGGTCGAAGCTCCTCCACCTCAAGCGCTCCGCCCCGGAGGTGTTCGAGGCTGCGCACAGCTTCGTCGAGCACTGCGACTACATCCCCGCCGTCCTGGCGGGAAACACCGACCCGGCCGCCCTCAAGCGCGGCGTCTGCGCCGCCGGCCACAAGGCGATGTATTCGGACACCTGGGGCGGCTTGCCGGACAAGGAGTTCCTGGCCGAGCTCGACCCGGCCCTGGCCGAGCTGCGCGACCGGCTGTTCGACGAGGCCGTGCCGGCCGACCGCAAGGCGGGCGAGCTGTGTGCCGAATGGGCGGCCAAGACCGGGTTGCCGGAGGGCGTCGCGATCGCCGTCGGCGCCTTCGACTGCCACATGGGCGCCGTCGCCTGTGGCGTCAAGGAGGGGACCCTGACCAAGATCTTGGGCACCAGCACCTGCGACATCACCGTCAGCCCGAACGACAAGGGGCTCGCCGATATCCCCGGGGTATGCGGCATCGTCGACGGCTCGGTCCTGCCCGGGCACTTCGGGATCGAGGCTGGCCAGAGCGCGGTCGGCGACATTTTCCTCTGGTTCGTCAACCACCTCGTCCCCGACAGCTATGGTGCCAGCGCTGGCGACAAGTTTGCCAAGATGGAGGAGGCGCTGTCGGCACAGAAGTCGGGCGCCTCGGGGTTGCTGGCGCTCGATTGGAACAACGGCAACCGCACCGTTCTCGTCGATGTCCGGCTCACCGGCCTGTTGCTCGGCCAGACGCTGCATACCGAGGCGCACGAGATCTACCGCGCCTACATCGAGGCCACCGCCTTCGGCGCGCTGACGATCATCAGACGGATGGAGGAATACGGGGTGCCGATCGAGGAGGTGGTCACCACCGGCGGCCTCGCCGTCAAGAACGCCACGCTGATGCAGATCTACGCCGACATCCTGGGGCGGCCGCTCAAGGTCGCCAGCAGCGACCAGACCTGCGCCCTCGGCGCGGCGCTGTTCGGCGCCGCCGCCAGCGGGGCGATCGGCTTGTCCGAGGCCCAGGCCAACTGTGCCCGGGTCCGCGAGACGGTCTACCGGCCGATCGCCGAGAACCAGGAGGTGTACGAGGAGCTCTACACCCTCTACCGCACCCTGCACGACGCCTTCGGCACCGCGGCCTGGGAGGGCAAGCTGGATTACGTGATGAAGGACCTGCTGGCGATCCGCGAGCGGCAGAGGTAGGGCTGCGGGGGGGGTAGCCACGAGCGTGAGCGAGTGGGGAGGTGAGGGAGATGGGGTCGGCTGCCACCGACTTGCTCACGCTCGTCGCTACCGTCGCTACGGGCTATTGGATGTGGGCTAGGGCGTTGCGTTCCCCCGCTCCGCGAGTTTACGTTCCTACCACGATGAAGCGCCATCTCCCCCGATCTATCGCCACCGGCCTCCTGGCCTTGGTCGCTCTGATCTCCTGCATGACGGTGCCGGACAGCGGGCGGCGGAGTTTCTCGCTGATCAGCCCAGGTCAGGAGAAACAGATGGGGCTGAGCTCGTTCCGGAAGATCAAGCGGGAGAAACCGATCTCTCGCAACGCGACCTACAACGAGACCCTGCGCCGCGTGGGCACCAGGCTCACCCGGGTCATCGACATGCCTGGCGCCGAGTGGGAGTTCGTCGTCTTCGAAGACAGCGAACCGAATGCCTTCGCTCTGCCGGGGGGCAAGGTCGGCGTCCACACCGGGCTGTTCCAGATCACCAAGAACGACGCCGGTCTCGCCGCCGTGGTCGGGCATGAGATCGCCCATGTGGTCGCGCGCCACGGGGCGGAGAGGATGTCCCGGCAGACCCTGGCGGCGGTCGGCGGGGCGGCCATCGGCATCGCCCTCGGGCAGGACGACGAGATGAGCAGCGCCCAGAAGGCGGCCGTGCTCGGCGCCTACGGCGCCGGGGTGACGGTCGGGGCGATCTTGCCGTTCTCGCGCAGCCAGGAGCGGGAGGCGGACGAGCTCGGGGCGCTCTACATGGCGCGCGCCGGATACGACCCGCGAGAGTCGGTCGAGCTCTGGCGGCGCTTCGCCGAATACCGCAAACGGTCGGGCGGCGGCAGCAAGGTGCCCTTCCTGAGCACCCACCCGACCGATGCCGCCAGGATCGCAGCCCTGCAGGAGTTCATGCCCCGCGCCCTACAGGAGTATCGCGGCTGATCGGTTTGAACATCCCCGGCCGGTGTCCCGTCCAACGGGACATGAGAAATCCGTGTCTGCACCTGTTCCCGGCGATCGCACTCTCGGTCGCGGTCGCCTCGCTCCCCCGCCCCGCCCTCGCCCAGGAGGTCGAATCGCCGCCGGCCCTCAGCAAGGCGACCGCGCGCGCCCTGCTGTCACAGGCCATGGAGGTCTCCGAGACGACGATCGCGATCGCCTACATCCTGGAGGGTGAGAAAGCCCTCAAAGGCGGGTTCACTAGCAAGGCATCCGCCGCGACGATCTACCTCGTCACCGAGCTTGAGAACGGCCACCGTCGCCGGCGCTGCCGGGAGCAGATCTTCCTGTTCACCCCCGAGTTCGGCTGGTTCCTCGAGCAGGTCGTCCAGGAGTCGGGCAGGGACTACCTGCGGATCTGGAGCGAGCGGCGCGGCTACGTCGAGTTCGAGTGAGGGGCTCGAAAGAGCGGCGGGCGCCCGCCGGCCGGGGAGATACACCCACTAGGAATCGAACCTAGACCTGCGGCTCCGGAAACCGCCGTACTATCCATTATACTATGGGTGCGTTCGTGCGAGCGCAAGGATACCCGCTTTCCCCCGCTTGGCAAACGCCCCAGGGGGATCCGGGGGAAGCGGGGCTTTACAGCCAGCCCATGTAGGGAAATAGTGCCCGCCCCACATCCGGGATGGGCATGGCAAAACAGAGCGTCGTCATCAAATTCGGCTCGGGGATCCTCACCCGCCCGGACGGGGTCGCCCTCGACGACGGCCAGTTCGAAGCCCTGGTGTCCGCGGTCGCCGACCTGCACCGCGCCGGGGAGCAGCCGATCGTCGTCTCCAGCGGCGCCGCGGCGGCGGGCATGATGGCCTTCGGGATCGCCGAGCGCCTGCGCGACCTCGCCACCCTGCAGGCCTGCTGTGCGGTCGGCCAGACCCGGCTGATGCACTTCTACGAGACCCTTTTCCGCCAGTATGGGCTGAACGTCGCGCAGCTGCTGCTGACCAACGGCGACTTCTCGACTCCGGAGCGGAGATCGAACGTCCAGAACACCCTCCGGCAGCTGCTCGAGTTCGAGGACGTGGTGCCGATCATCAACGAGAACGACTCGGTCGCTGTCGACGAGCTGAAGTTCGGCGACAACGACGCCCTTTCAGCCAAGGTCGCCGCGCTGGCGGGGGCCAAGTTGCTGGTTCTGCTGACCGGGGTGGACGGGCTCAAGGACGCCGAGGATCAACTGGTCGCCCGCGTGGGCGACCTTTCCGAGGCGGAGGCGCTGGTGCGGCCGGAGACGGGCTCGTTCTCGGCCGGCGGCATGGCCCCCAAGCTCGAGGCCGCG
>JANQMB010000016.1 GCA_028280355.1 Verrucomicrobiales bacterium | reverse complement strand
CCGCTGGAGAACCTGAGCCCCGCCGACCGCGACTTCGCGAAGTCGCTGGCCGGGGGGGGGAGTCCCGTGCCGATCGAGGGGGATGTCGAGGTGGTGGCGAAGGCCAGCCTGTCGCAGTCCTTCGGTGTCGACGGGGATGGCAACCAGACCAGCAGCAGCCGTCTGAAGGTCAAGGTGGATCTGACGGGCGGCGCCGCGGCGGCGGCCTATGCCGTCGGGCCGTTCGTCGCGGAGCCGGCCGTGATCGGCGGGAAGGCGTTCGAACCTAGCGAGGGGTTCTGGACTGATCGCTTCGGCATGATCGATCGCTCCAAGACCGGCATATTTGCAAAGCACCCGGAGGGAGGGGTCCGGGTCGAGATCGACTACAAGGGCGACGTGCCGGAGGGGGCGACGACCGTCGAGAGCGTCAAAGGCTCCGTCAAGGTGTTGGCCGGCGGCACGGCCAAGGTCGTCGCGCTCGACAAGTTGCTCGAGCGCCCGGCCGGGCCGATCGAAGACCCGGCGCTCGCTGCCGTGGGTCTGGATCTCAAGTTCAAACGCAACAAGTTTGGCGAGGACATCAACATCGAGGTGAGCATGGATATCGGGGCCAGGGGGTTCTCCGGGCTGGGGTTGGTTGGGGCGGACGGGAAACCGCTGAAGGGCACCGGCAGCGGGAGCAGCTCGTTCGGTGACACGGTCGACTATTCGATCTCCGGTCCCGAAGAACTGTTCGCCGGCGCCACCCTGCAGATCCACATCCGCGACGGGGCGAAGGAGATCGACCTGCCCTTCGAGGTGAAGGGGCTCGCGGTCGGGGGGTAGGCGCTAGATCTCCGGGACCGGGTCGTCTTTTCCGACCTCCTTCCCCTCCCATTCCACCTTCCCGCTCCCGGGGTCGTAGCGCAGGATGCGCGAGTGGCTCCCGGGGGCGGGTTTGCGGTTGTCGGCCGGGATCCACTTGCGGTGCGCGGCGATGACCTCCGCGTAACGGGCGTCGCCGGCGAGGTTGGTCCACTCGTTGGGGTCGTCGACCATGTCGTAGAGTTCCTCGCTGCCGTCGGCGTAGCGGATGTAGCGCCAGTCCCGCGAGCGCACGGCGTTGTTGTCGTGGTTGTGGCAGGTGATGGCGGGGCGCTCGCGCGCGGCGGCGGCGTCGGCGAGCTGCGGCACCAGGCTGACCCCCTCGAGGCCGCCCTTCGCCGGTAGGCCGCAGAGCTCGTTGAGGGTCGGGTAGATGTCGAGCAGCTCGGCGGGCTGGCGGCACCGCCCCCTGCCCACCCCGGGACCGGCGAAGATCAGCGGCACGCGGGTGCCGTCGTCCCATAGCGTGTTCTTGCCGGTGATCGCCTTCTCGCCGATGTGCCAACCGTGGTCCGACCACAGCACGACGACCGTGTCCTCGGCGAACCCGTTGCGCTCCAGCGCCGCCATCAGGCGGCCGACCTGGGCGTCGACGAAACTGGTGCAGGCGAGGTAGGAGCGGGTGAGGTTCACCCACTCGCCCCGTTCCTCGAGGAACTTCAGGCGCACCTCCGGCAGGCTCCAGTGCAGGTACCACGAGAACCGAGGCGTGTCCCCCCGGTCGCCGCGCCGGATCGCCGGGAGCTCCAGCGTCTCCTCGGGGTGGAGGTCGAACCACTTCTGCGTGGCGAAGCAGGGCACGTGGGGCAGGAAGAAGCCGACCGAGAGGAAGAAGGGTCGCCCCGGTTTCGCCGCGGCCATCGCTTCGAGCTGGCCGATCGCCCAGCTGGTCATCCGGTGGTCGCCCTTCTCCTCGTCGCGGTGTGGGAAGGTCCCCCAATCGACCTGCTTGTGCGGTTGCGGGGTGTCCTTCACCAGGCGCTCCGGCGGGTAGGGGCCGTCGGTGGCGGGCGGGCCGAGGACCCCGAACTCCCTGTCCTTCCCCGGGCGCCGGCCGAAGTTCCCGTGATAGATCTTGCCGGCGGACATGGTCTTGTATCCATGGGCCTTTAGGTATTGCGGAAGGGTGACGAGTTCCTCGAACTCCGGGAGGTCGCGGAACCAGGGGCCGAGGCCGTAGATGCCGGTGGTGGTCGGGCGCAGGCCGGTCATCAGGCTGGTGCGCGAGGCGTTGCACAGCGGCGACTGGCAGTGGGCGTTGAGGAAGACGGTGCCGCGGGCGGCGAGCTCGTCGATGTGCGGCGTCTTGGCCTGCGGGTGTCCGCCGAGGCAGCCGATCCAGTCGTTCTGGTCGTCGATGGCGATGAACAGGACGTTGGGCCGTCCCGCGGCGCCGGACGGGGGGGCGGCGACGAGCGCTAGGGCGGTGATGGCGAAAAGGGTGGCGCGAGGGCGATTCCGGGTCATGGGCTGCGCGGTACTAGTCATTCCGGCCTGGGGCCGGTTGTTACAGAATTCCCCTCGCCCGGGCCCCGGGGTGACCCGGTCAACCCCGCGCCAGGTGTTCCAGGTGCATGGCGACGAGCGCCGTCCACCCGGTCTGGTGGCCCGCGCCGAGGCCGCGGCCGGTCTCGGCGTCGAAGTACTCGTGGAACAGCAGCAGGTCGCGGTTGTCGTCGGAATCCCAGTGGGGGTGGGGGTCGGCGAAGGGGCGGCGGCCGGTCTCCGGGCAGCGGCGGAAGATCGACGCCAGGCGGCCGCGGATCGCGGTGGCGATGTCCCCCAGGCCGAGGTGTTCGCCCCCCTCTCCCGCGGGGTAGCGGAAGCGGAGCACGGCGCCGTAGAAGTGGTGGTAGAACTCCAGTGTCTCGACCAGCAGGTGGTTGAGGGGGAACCACACTGGGCCGCGCCAGTTCGAGTTGCCGCCGAACATCCCGCTCGTCGACTCGCCGGGCGTGTAGCGGGCGGTGTACTCCGTCCCCCCAGCGTGGAACACGAAGGGGTCCTCGGCGTGGTGTTTGGACATCGAGCGGATCCCGTAAGGGGAGAGGAACTCGCCCTCGTCGAGCAGGCGCCCGAGGATGCGTGCCAGGTGCCGCGGCGGGACGGCGGAGATCAGGTAGCGCGCCGGTTCGGCGTCCTCGCGGACGACGTGTTGGGCGAGCTCCGGCTGGTTCTCCAGGAACCAGCGGAAGCGTTTGGCGAAACCGGGGAGCCTCTCGAGGTTGACCTCGCGGACGATCTCGGCGCCGGCCAGGGGGATCAATCCGACCAGGGAGCGCACCTTTAGGGGTGTGACCTCGTCGCCGTGCAGGACCTGGTCGTAATAGAACCCGTCCTCCTCGTCCCACAGGCCGGTGCCGCCGTGGGTGTTGATGGCGTGGATGATCTGCACGAGGTGCTCGAGGAACTTGGAGGCCATGTCCTCGTATGCGGGCTGGTTGGGGCCGCTCTGCAGCGCCAGCTCGATCGCCATCCGCATCATCTTCGCGCAATACAGCGCCATCCACCCGGTGCCGTCGGCCTGCTGGAGCTGGCCGCCGACGGGGAGGTCGTGCGAGCGGTCGAAGACGCTGATGTTGTCGAGGCCGAGGAACCCGCCGGAGAAGATGCCCTGCCCCTCCGCGTCCTTGCGGTTGACCCACCAGGTGAAGTTGAGCAGCAGCTTCTGGAACACCCCGGCGAGGAAGCCGATGTCGGGCTCGCCCGTCTTGTGGGCGTCGATCTCGTAGACCCTCCACGCCGCCCAGGCGTGCACTGGGGGGTTGACGTCGCCGAAGTTGAACTCGTAGGCCGGGATCTGCCCGTTCGGGTGCATGTACCACTCGCGCAGCAGCAGGGCGAGCTGGCCCTTGGCGAAGGCGGGGTCGACGCGCGCCATGGGCAGCATCTGAAAGGCGAGGTCCCAGGCGGCGAACCAGGGGTACTCCCATTTGTCGGGCATCGAGATGATGTCGCGGCTGTAGAGGTGCCCCCAGTCGGCGTTGCGGCCGTCCGCCCGCGCCGGGGGGGCAGGCCGCCCCACGCCGTCGCCCGTCAGCCAGTCGCGCACGACGTAGTGGTAGAACTGCTTGGTCCAGAGCAGCCCGGCGTAGGCCTGACGCGACACG
>JANQMB010000319.1 GCA_028280355.1 Verrucomicrobiales bacterium | reverse complement strand
TCCATCCGCCCCTCGAGGTCGGACCCCGGCCCGTCGGGGTGCCGCCAGTCGGCGCCGGGGGTGAGCTTCCACCAGCTCCAGTGCGAGGTCGCGAGGGCGTCGACGCGCTGCTCCGGCTGGGCGAGGGTGAAGGCGGCGGGTTGGAGGTCTTCCGGTTTGGCCTTCGGGAAGTCGGATTGTTTGAAGGGGCGCTCGGCCTGGGTCTTGTATCCGGTGGCGTCGACGAACTCCTCGAACTGGCGGTTGGTGACCTCGGCCTCGTCCATGTAGAAGCTCTCGAGCATCACCCGGTGGACGGGCCACTCTTCGGCGCCGCTGCGGATGGGGTGCTCGCCGCCGCGGGCCACCGCCTCGGCGGTCCCCATCTCGAAGGCGCCGCCCGGGACGAGGACCATGCCCGGGGGGGCGGCCGGTGGCGGTCCGGCGTTTCTGGCGTCCCCGCCGCCGTCCCGCTCGGAACAGCTCGGGAGCGCCAGGGCGAGGAGGGGTAAGAGAGGTGCGGTCCGGTGCATCGGACAGGGAAGATGCCGGTGGCGGCGCCCTTTGTCCACCGGGCGATAAACCGTTGACACCCGGTGGTGGCCGATGGTGTATCCGTCTGCGATGACACGTTTCCGGCCTTGTATCGACCTCCACGGGGGCCTGGTGAAGCAGGTCGTGGGGGGCAGCTTCGCCGCGGGCGACGATGGGTCGCCACTTGAGAATTTCGTGAGCGACCGGCCGGCGGACTACTACGCGGGCCGCTACCGCGACGACGGTCTGGAGGGGGGGCATGTGATCATGCTCGGGCCCGGCAACGAGGGGGCCGCCCTCGCCGCCCTCGCCGCCTACCCGGGTGGCCTGCAGATCGGCGGGGGCGTCGGTCCGGGGGAGGCCCCGCGCTGGTTGGAGGCAGGCGCCAGCCATGTCATCGTCACCTCCTACATCTTCGACGGGGCGGCGTTCTCGGCGTCGCGCCTGGCGGAGATGGTCTCTGCGGTCGGCGCCGACAGGCTCGTCCTCGACTTGAGCTGCCGCGCGGTCGAGGGCGGGGGCTGGGTGGTGGCGAAGGACCGGTGGAGGACGCGGACCGACCTCGCGCTGACGGCGGAGACGCTCGACCGGCTCGCCGGCTCCTGTGCGGAGTTCCTCGTCCACGCCGCCGACGTGGAGGGCCAGTGCGGTGGGGTCGATCGCGGGCTGGTCGATCTGTTGGGCGGCTGGGCTGGGCGGCCGGTGACCTACGCGGGCGGCGCCCGGTCGCTCGACGACCTGCGCGAGGTCGACGAGCTGAGCGCCGGCCGGGTCGATCTGACCATCGGCAGCGCCCTGGACATCTTCGGCGGGACGGGGGCCCGCTATGAGGACTGCGTGGCCTGGAACAGAAAAGTGAAGGGCGCGCCCCCGGTCGGAGACGCGCCCTCGGATAGGTGACCGGTGGACTCCCGGCCCGTTATGGGGAGGGCGGCGTATCGGGAGCGGGTGCTGACGGGGTGTCCGGCGCGGGCGGGATCTCCGGCGCCGGCGGGGCGTCGGGGACGTCTGGTATGGTGGGCTCCGGGATCTCCGGCACGTCCGGCTCGGGGGCGCCGATGTTGCTCCCCGCCTCCGATTTCAGTTCGGCGGCCTTCGCCTTGATCGCCTCGATGCGTTTGGCGAAAGCATCTTTGCCGATGCGGTCCATCACCATGCTCATCCCGTCGGACACGGCGGTCATCTTGTCGCCCTCGATCTTGCCGGTGATCTTGGTGGACTCACCGTCGGGGTCGACCATGTCGATGGAGAACTCGCCGGTGGCGTCGTCCGAGGAGGCGATTTTGTAGCTCCCGTCCTCGGCCCCTTCGGGGCCGTGCATGGTCGCTTTGCCGTTGTCGAATTGGGCGACCATCGAGTCGGCCATCATCTCGATCATCTGGGCTGCGAAGGCCATCGCCGCCGCGTCGACCTCCTCCCCGCTCTTCGCGGCCTCCTCTTTCATCAGCGCCAGGGTGCCCTCTTTGTTGGGTGCCCAGTAACCGTTGAGCAGTTCGGCGACCGACTTCGTCCCGCCCGTGGATCCCTTGCCGGTCTCCCCTGGCTTCGGTTTGTCGCCGCCACCGTTGCCGGTGGTCTCGCCTTCCTTCTTTTTGCAGGAGGCGAACGAGAGTGCGACGGTGGCGATCGCCGCCGTCCCAACGTGGATATGTCTTTTGAGTTTCATCGTTCTGATCGAGTTAAAGCGTAATCTGGGCGTGCCGGCGACCCTTTTTAGCGGATTTTCTCCCATGTCCTCCCGTCGGCGAGGACGCCGGTATAGATCTCCCGCAGCACCTCCGACATCGCCTCCACCCTCCCAGGCATCTCCCCGGCGAGGTCCCGGGCTTCGCCCCTGTCCTCGCCGATCTTGAAAAGCTCATAGCGTGAGGGCTCGGCGGCGGCCACCGCGGCGCGGTTTTTCGCGGTGATCGCCCGCACCCTGCCGAGGGGCTGCCCCCCGGAGTCGAGGCTGGCCAGGAGTTTCCAGTCCCCGTCCCGGATCGCGACCTTGGCGTCGTTCAGGGCGCCGTAGTAGCACCAGAACAGCGGCTGTTCGCGGTTCGCCCGGCCGCCCTTGAGAGCGGTCAGGATATCGGTCCCGTCGAGGTGGTGGCCCAGCGGGATCTCGGCGGCGGTCAAGCTGGCGAAGGTGGGCATGAGGTCGACCGCGCCGACGGGTTCGCTGCTGGTTTGGCCGGGGTCGATCTGCAGCGGCCAGCGGGCGATGCCGCAGACGCGGATCCCCGCCTCGTGGGTGTGCAGTTTCATGCCGCGCAGCGGGCCGGGGGAGCCGTGCGAGCGCCACGCGCCCCGGTACCGGTTCAGCGTCTCCGGCCCGTTGTCGGAGGTGAAGACCACCAGGGTGTTGTCGGCGACCGCCAACCTGTCGAGGGCGGCCATCAGCTCGCCCACCGCCGAGTCCATGTTCTCGACGTTGGCGTAGTAGAGCGCCTCCCCCTTCTTCGGGGCGTCGGGGTAACCGGCGGCCAGCGTCGCCGGCGAGGCGATCGGTTCGTGTGGCTCGTGGAAGGCGACATAGGTGAAGAAAGGGGTGTCTGGCCGGTCGGCCAGGTGCCTCTCGATCCAGCCGATGGCCTCGCCGGCGACGATCTGGCAACTGAAGCCCTCGACCTTCCCGACCCCCTCGCCGTTGCGCACGAAGTTCCGCGGGTTCTCGTGGCTCGGGGCGGCGTTGTTCTGGGTCGCGAACCAGTGGTCGAACCCGAAGTCGCCGGGCTGGGGTTGCCGGGCGTCGTTGAACTGGCTGTTGCAGTGCCACTTGCCGGCCATGCAAGTCGCGTACCCGGCGCCCTTGAGGATCTTCGGGATCGTCAGCTCCCCGCGCCCCATGTGGACCTCGGTCCCGGAGGGGATCCAGTCGTAGACCCCGGCGCGGTTCGGGGTGCGGCCGGTGAGCAGGCCGACGCGCGCTGGCGAGCACACCGGCGCGGCCGAGTAGAAGTCGGTGAAGCGGATGCCCTGCGCCGCGAGCTTGTCGAGATGTGGGGTGCGGATGGTCCGGTTCCCGTAGCAGGCGAGGTCGCCGTACCCGAGGTCGTCGCAGAGGATGACCACGATGTTGGGTCGCTCGTCGGCGCTGGCTTCCGGGGTGGCCGCGGCGAGGCAGACCCCGAGGGCGACAAGGGGCAGGGGGGGGAGGCGCATGGCCATGCACGCTAGGTCGGCGGAGGGGGGAGATCAAACGGCCCCGGGGGCGCCGCCTAGGGGTCATCCGCCACCCGCCTCTCGAGGGCGCGCGTCGCGGAGCCCATGACCAGCTTGGCGACCACCCACACGGTGAGGATGATGGCGACCAGCACCAGCGGCGCATACCCCTCGACCTGCGCCAGCCAATCCAACAACGTTCCGCCGACCGCGGTCGAGAGGCCGACCAGGAGGGGCGTCCAGATGGCCGCCGCGATCACGAAGTAGAACAGGAACTTCGGGAACGGCAGCTTGAGCATGCCGGCGCCGACGTAGGTGGGGATCCGCATGCCGGGGAGCCATCGCGTGATGACCACCAGCGCCGCCCCCCAGCGCGCGAAGAAGCGTTCGCTCGCCTCGATCTGGCCGGGCTTGATCATCCAGCGCAGCGGCGGTACCCGCAGCGCCCGGGTGCCGAGGGAGCGGCCGAGGAGGTAGAGGCCGACGTCCCCGATCAGGATGCCGAGGAAGCAGCCGGTCGTGGCGGGCACGAACCCCAGCACGCCGCGGGACGCCAGTATGCCTGCCGTGATGCAGGTGATGTCCTCGCTGATCAGGGTGGCGATCGCCAACAGGACCACCATCAGCATCACCCGCGCGCGCAGGTCGTCGTGGTAGCGGGCGTACTCGAAGGGGTGCCCAGCCGCCCCCACGCGCTCCGCGGTCGCCCGGGCGCGGGTGCGGGCGCTGCCGTCCTCCGCCGCGGCGACGAAGTCCGCGACGGCCTCCGCGGTGACCGGCGCCTGTTCGATCGGGGCGAGGTGCCCGCCGTCGACCTCCCGGTAATCCGACTGCGGGAGGAGCCGGGCCAGCTCGCGTGAGGCGGCCGAGGGGCGGATCAGGTCGCGCCCGCCGTGCAGTATCAGCACCGGGAGGTCGACGGCCGGCAGGATCTCGTCGAGCCGGCGGGTGTCGTTGTGGTGATAGTGGCGGGCGTAGTTGAGGTTGGCCGGGACGCGGTCGAGGGCGCCGAAGTGCGGCAGCAGGTTGATGCCGCACCAGATGTAGAACTTCTGGGCCCAGTAGATGGCGTTGTTGAGGGTGTGGTCGCCGACCATCTCGAGCTTCTCGATGGCCAGCGGCGCCATCAGGGAGAGCGAGGCGATCCCCCCCGGGCGGCGGGCGGAGAGGTGGAGCGCCACGGTCGCCCCGGTGCTGAAGCCGGCGAGGTGGACCCGCCCCAGGTCGAGCTCGTCCAACAGCTGGTCGACGAGCGCCGCGGCCGCGGCGCTGGAGTAGTCGGGGAGGTGGCGCTCCGAGGCGCCACTGCCGTGTAGGTCGGGGACGATCAGGCGGAAGCGCCCGCGCAGCTCGTCGATCAGCGGGCGCCAGCCGCCGGCGTCCATCGGGCTGCCGTGCAACAGCACCAGGGTCGGGGCGTCGGGGGAGCGCGCCGGGAGGTCGGAGTAGCCCAGCCGGGTCGGGGTCGGCGGCTGCCCGCGGCGGAGGTCGACGGCCTCGGCTCCGACCACCTGGGAGCCGTCGCGGTGTTCCGGTCCGGGCGGGTTCAGCCAGCGGACCCCGTGCGAGAGAGCGAGCAGGGCGAGGTATGCGAGCAGGAGCCGCCGGGTCCGTGACGGTCGGGGGTTCGGCTCGCTATCCATGGGCCCCATTGTAGCGCCGTTCTGGCCTGCTGCCGGTGCAAACTG
>JANQMB010000258.1 GCA_028280355.1 Verrucomicrobiales bacterium | reverse complement strand
CATCGAGAGCCTGCTGAAGGCCAAGGAGCACCGCGGCGAGGCGCTGGGCGCCGACGACCTCGCCGAACTGAAGAAGGAGCTGGTGGAGCAGGACTGCGGGGGGCTGATCGAGTTCGTCGAGTCCGGTCGCAGCCTGGACGACGTCTATGGCCAGGAGGCGGTCAAGGGCTGGGTCCGGCAGGACATCGCCCTCTGGCACCAGAACGACATCGGCGCCATGCCGATGGGCTATCTCCTCTGCGGCCCGGTGGGGACCGGCAAGACCTACATGGTCGAATGCCTGGCGGGGGAGGCCGGGGTGCCGGTGGTGAAACTGAAGAACTTCCGCGACCGCTGGGTCGGCAGCACCGAGGGCAACCTCGAGAAGATCTTCTCACTGTTGCACGCGCTCGGCCGCTGTGTGGTGTTCATCGACGAGGCCGACCAGGCGCTCGGCAAGCGCGACGCCGGCTCGGGGGACTCCGGCGTCTCGGGCAGGGTGTATTCGATGATGGCGAAGGAGATGTCGGACACGCGCAACCGCGGCCGGATCCTCTGGGTCCTCGCCTCCAGCCGGCCCGACCTGATCGAGGTCGACCTCAAGCGCCCCGGCAGGGTGGACGTCAAGATCCCCCTGTTCCCCAGCGGCACGGCGGAGGAGGGCTTCCACCTGATCCGCGCCCTGTGCCGGAAACACCGCGTCGATCTGCCGGCGTCGTGCTTCGACGAGCTCGCCTCGCTGATCCCCGACCTGGTGACCCCGGGGGCGGCGGAGTCCCTGGCGGTCAAGGTCTACCGCCTGACCAAGACCGAGGGCGCCGACCCGGCGGCGGCGCTGCGGGACTGTCTCGACGACTACCAGAACCCGGTGCCGCCCGAGATCCTCGATTTCCAGATCGGGCTGGCGGTCGCCGAGGCCAGCGACCTGAGCTTCGTCCCGGAGCGGTTCCGCAGATCGTGAACGCCATTTCATTTGGCCGGCTCCAGCGTCGGGGTTAGGGACAACACTTCGATTTCCCCCCGCCGGTGACCGCTGGCAGAGGGATTTTTAAATATTCTCTTTACTGAGTTACAATAATTGATTAGGCTTATCAAAGTTTGCTGCCATTCTAGCTACTGTTGATAGGCCTTCTCTTTCAATTGCCCCACGACTTGATGATGAAGATTCTGCCGCTCTGCTGCGCCGCATCCTCCGTCCTCGTTCTAGGAACTTCGTGCAACACGCTGCAGAACTCGCTGGCCTCAGGCTCCCGGGGTGCCGAGCGCGGTGAGCGCGTCGAGCGGCAGACCCGCCACGTCCGCACCACGGCCTACAGCTGTAAGGAGAACGAGAAGGGTGGCAAGTATGGTTCGAACAACGCCGTTGGCACCCGTCTCCAGTACGGGCAGGTGCGCAGCGCCGCAGCCGACTGGTCGCGCTATCCTGTCGGCACCAAGTTCCGCATTGTCGGGCAGCCGCACGTCTACGTCATCGACGACTACGGCAGCGCCCTGGTCGGGACCGACACTATCGATTTCTACAAGCCGACGCTGCGCATGATGAACGACTGGGGCGTCCGCCATATCGACATCGAGATCCTCCAGTGGGGGTGTTTCCACCGTAGTGCGGAGATCCTCAAGGCGCGCACGCGCTACTCGCACACCCGGAAGATGTATTACGACATCAAGCCGAAGCTCGGTGGTGTCGCCTCGACCGCGGCGGGTGAGGATGCTCAAGGCTGAGCGCGCCCGCTTCGTCGCCGACGAACTCGAGCGACGGTACCCCGAGACGCCGATCCCGCTCGACCATCGGGATCCCTACACGCTGCTGGTGGCCGTCCTGCTGTCGGCGCAGTGCACCGACCTGCGGGTCAACCAGGTGACGCCGGAGCTGTTCGCCCTGGCCGACACGCCGGAGGCGATGGCGGAGGTGCCGGTGGAGAAGATCCAGGAGGTCATCCGGCCGTGTGGCCTCTCGCCGCAGAAATCGAAGGCGATCGCCGGCCTGTCGAAGATCCTGGTCGAGCAGCACGGCGGCGAGGTGCCGCAGAGCTTCGAGGAGCTGGAGGCGCTGCCCGGGGTCGGCCACAAGACGGCCTCGGTGGTGATGTCGCAGGCCTTCGGCTTCCCCGCCTTCCCGGTCGACACCCACATCCACCGGCTCGCCCAGCGCTGGGGGCTGAGCAGCGGCAAGAACGTCGTGCAGACCGAGCGCGACCTGAAGCGCCTGTTCCCCGAGGACTCCTGGAACCGCCTGCATCTGCAGATCATCTTCTACGGGCGCGAACACTGCACGGCGCGTGGTTGCGACGGCACCGTCTGTGGCATCTGCCGCGCGCTCTACCCGGAGAGGAAGAAGCCGAAGAAGACCAGGAGAGCGTAGGGGGCGGGGCGACCTCCAGGTTGCCAGGGAGGAGGGTCGAGACTGCATGAGGGGTGCCGTCCCGCCAGCAACCGCGGTGGGTCGGCTTGATACGAGTGTCACTCGTTGCCGTCCTTTTGTTGCCTTTAAATAGCTCTGCCAGACATTCCGGCAGGGCACTGCTCAGAACCTCTGCGCGTCCTCGGCCATCTTGTTGAGGATCTCAGACCAGGGGAGGCCTGCGTATTTCTCGGCTTCCTTTCTGCAGGCGGCGGAGACTTTGGGGTCGGATCTCCACGTCGATGAGGGGGAGTCGCCGAAGTGTTCCTGCGCGAACTCGCTGACCTTCTGCAAGCCCTCGACGTAGCCGACGCTCGTCTCGCTCGCGGCGAGTTCCCGGTGGGCGGCCTCGGATGCCGGGGTGGTGATCTTCTGGTCGGCGAGGAACTGCGTCCACATGTGGGCGCGCATGGGGCTGTCCCGCTTCTCGCCGGCGATCAACTCGTCCACCCTGGCCTGGTAGTCGGCGAGCTGGTCGGGGTACTTCGACTTGTTGGCCGCCAGGAAGACCCCGTTGAGGTGGGTGATGGCATCGTCGCAGAGTTCGGCGCCGCCCCAGGCATGGAGGGCGACGAAGTAGCGCAGCAGCGACCCCTCGTGTTTGACCGAGTGCTTGAAGGTGTGGGCCATGTCCTTGCGGTTGAAGCAGTTCGTGCCGCACAGGCCGTAGACGACCTGCTCGGGCGACCCGACTTCCCCCCCGGCGCCGCAGGCGATGATGCCGGCGATGTCTTTCTCGACTTGCGAGATCATGAAGGCCACGCGGCTGCCGCCAGAGAACCCGCTGAGGTAGAGGCGCCCCTCGTCGACCGGCAGGGTGTCTTTGACATGGCCGATCATCGAAAGGACGGCGTTGCCGCTGCCCCCGAACCCGTTCTTGGACTGTTTGGAGACGGCGACGATCCAGCGGTTTCGCTCCGCCCCCTGGAGGTAGCGTTGTGCGACCCTGGGGTCGCCGCCACCGGGGGACATCACGAAGAGCACCGGGTGTCTCTGCCCTTTGAGGAGGCTCTTTGGCAGGTGCAGGAAGTAGCTGAACTCGTCCCCGCAGGAGATCTCCGCCGTGGTTTCTCCGAGGGGGTAGGGGAGGTCGTCGGCGGGCGGGAGTCCCTCCCTAGCCCTGCCGCCGGCAGGGGTGGCTGGGGTAGGGGCATCGGCGATGCCGAAGTGCTTACGGAGCAGGGCCTGGTCCGCATCGACGAACTTGTCCAAAGGGACGGTAAGCCGTTGCCCGTCGGCCTTCTCCAAGCGCACCTGTCCCCGGGCTATGGCCAGCGCCTTGGCCTCGACCTCGTGTCCGCTGGTGGCACGCCATGTGCGCAGCCCGGTGGGAACCGCTGCGAAGCCCGGTGCCAATACCCCAGAGAGTGCGAGAATCGTCGTTGCAAGAAATGCGGATCCCATGCCCAGGACCGTACGGGGACTTCGCCGGGGCGGTCAAGGTGGAAGGGCGGGTGGGGAGATAGGCCTATCCGCCCGTTGTCCCGTCCGCCGGCGTCGCAGGCGCCGGAAGAACGAAAGCCGGGGCCCTTCCGGCCTCGGCTTTCGCTGCTCGCTTGTGTGGGTTATCTCTAACTCAGTCTCAAGAAGGGGGGCTCACCTCAGGGGAAGCGGTAGTAGTTGTCCGGGTTGTGGAGGTAGTACTTGTCGATCGGGTTGGGGCGCGGCAGGAGCATGTAGGGGCGGCCCTCCCGGTCGACGCGCTCGACGTGATAGGCCGGGGCTGCGGTCGCCTCGCCCCCGGTGCCGTACTCGAACGAGCGGGTCGGGGTGAGGGTGGTCTTCACGGGGGCCGGCTTGCGGGCGTCCGGGTGCTTCTCCTGGCCGGTCTCGCGGATCTCGTCGACCACCACGTCGATCCACTTCAGGCGCTGCGCCTGGTCGGCGAACTCGCTCCAGTCGCCGGTCGACACCTTGTCGTACATCTGCTCGATGAACTGTTCGGTGCTGATGCCCATCTTCTTGGCGACCGGCTCCGCGAGCCGGCGCCACCACTCCTCGATGTCCTCCAGGCTCTCGCGCTGTTGGGTGAGGTTGCCGCGCAGGCCGCTGCTGATCTGGTGGTGCAGCATGATGGCGTTGGGGTAGGCGAAGGAGCGGTCGGCCAGCGTGGTGATGCAGGCCGCCATGCTGGCGGCGAACTGTTTCACGACCACGTAGACCGGCGCCTTGCTGCCCTCCATGGCCTTGAGGATGTGGTAGCCGGCCATCACCGAACCGCCGGGCGAGTCGTCGATGACGATGAAGATCGGCTTCTTCGGGTCCTGGTTGTTGAAATACTGGATGCGGGTGGAGATCTCCGTCGCGGTGCGCGAGCTGATCGGGCCGTTGAGCGGGATGCGGCGGTCGCTGACGACCAGGGTCTTGCCCCGTAGCGGGTCGTCGAGGTAGACGGGGGCGGACTCGGTGTAGAGGCGCGATTCGATCTCCTTCTCTTTGTTGGCGAGCTCGAGGCTCAGGTGGCTGAGCTGCCCCTTTAGCTCGGTCTCCTTGAGGCGGAGCTTGTGCAGGACGACGTCCACCTCGGCGGCGGCGGCGTCCCTCTCGATCTTCAGGCGCTCGGTCTCCTCGCGCAGCTTCTCGAGGCCGCGCTCGAGCTTCTCCTTGCGGGTCATCGCCTCGCGCTGCAGGCGCTGGTTGCGCTCCTCCAGCTCGAGCTTCTCGCGCTCGAGGATCTCGCGCCGGACGCGGAACTCCGCGGCCAGCTTCTCCTTGGCGAGGGCGGCGCGGGCGCCGAGCAGCTCGCGGTCGAGATTGAGCCGGTCGATCTCCTCTCGCTTCAACTCCTCCTCGGACTGCTCGGGTTCCTCCTTCGGCTCAGCTGCCGTTTCGGCATCAGGACGATCGACAGCAGCGGTGGAAGGGGGCGCAGATGGGGTTCCGGTGACCTCCTTGGCCGCGGGCTCCTGGGCTCGCAGCCCGGGTTGCGCGATCGGTAGAACGGCGAGGGAGGCAAGGACAAGCGCCCAGAGGGCGATGGGAGATGGACGGTGTTTCATGGTAAGCAAGGGTGCAATTTATGTAGATTATGGAAATTGTCAATTAATCTTAAAAATACAGTCCGTGCTGAAGTTCTCTAGGCGTGGGGGGCTGTGGTCTTTGTTTACGGCTCGGGAGGTGGGGGATCTGAGGGTTTTTTTGATGGGGTGGACGCTTCGGGGGATCCCTCTTCCGGCGGCTTCTGCTTCTTGGTAGTGAAGGTAATAGCGCCGCCCCCAGGGCTGGCTGCCTGGATTTTCTCGAGGATTTCGGCGAAGGACTCGTCGTTTTTATAGGGCTCCAGCTGGTCCTGGGTCTTCCAGAAGTCGAGGATCTTCGGGTCGAATTGGCCCGCGGGCGGTTTGACATCGACGACTCGCAGGAAGACCCGCCCGGGTGCGGCCTCGACTTTGAGGGTCATCTCCCCGTTGAGGTAGCGGCGCGGTTTCCAGAACAGGATCTTCGCCATCGGGCGTGAGATGCGGGCGGTGATGACCCCGTCGTCGCCGATCCCCTCAAAGTAGACAGTGCCGCGGATGTCGGCGAGATAGGCGTCGTTGGCGATGAGGACGTTCATGTCCTTCGCTGTGAGCGAGAGGTCGACCGGCCCGCCGCCGGTGGCGCCCTTGCGGAAGGCGGCGACCTTGGCCCGGATCGCCTGGACTTCCGCCTCGGTGCCGCGCTCCTCGGGGATCTCGATGGGTTCCTCGTCGGTGAACTTGGCGAGCGTGTCGTAGTGGCGGATGCCGGAGACCACGAAGTTGATGACGATGCCGACGAAGAAGGCGCCGAGCAGGGCGAGGAGGATGCAGCCGAAGCGCGGGCTTCCGCCCCCTCCACCCCCTCTCAGTGCACCCCGCTCCGGCGGGCGTTCGTGATCTTGGACGACGATTTCTGAGGTGCTCATGGGATGGGTTGGAGCCCGTCAGGTACCTGCGGTCGGGGGAATCGTCCACTTGATAGTTTGCCCCCGCGCCACGAGGCTCGCGCCGATGCGCGTGCTGGCCGCCATGTCCGGTGGGGTGGATAGCAGCGTGGCTGCCGCCCGGCTGGTCGCAGGCGGCCACGAGGTGGTCGGCGCGTACATGAAGAACTGGATCAACGAGGAGGAGATCGTCGGCGAC
This sequence comes from Verrucomicrobiales bacterium, assembly GCA_028280355.1. Taxonomy (GTDB): domain Bacteria; phylum Verrucomicrobiota; class Verrucomicrobiia; order Verrucomicrobiales; family DEV007; genus JANQMB01. Next base: position 2,012 of record JANQMB010000258.1, on the reverse strand, counting down.
TGCCCATGGCAGCAGGATATCGAGGACGCCCGGGCGGTGGCGGAGCATCTGGGGATCGAGTTCCGGGTGGTGAACATGATGGACGAGTACCGTGGTCGGGTGGTGGACTACCTGCTCGACGGCTACCGGTCGGGCGTCACGCCGAACCCGGATGTGATGTGCAACCGCGAGATGAAGTTCGGGGTGTTCCTCGACTACGCGAAGGGGGAGGGGTTCTCTGCGGTGGCCACCGGGCACTACGCCCGGCGGCGGGACAACGAGGACGGCAGCGCCGACATCCTCTGCGGGGTCGACCCGGGCAAGAACCAGAGCTACTTCCTCGCCCTGCTCCAGCAGGAGCAGGTGCGGGGCGCGCTGTTCCCGATCGGCCACCTGCTGAAGTCCGAGCTGCGCGAAGAGGCCGGGCGGCTCGGCCTGCCGAACGCCGGGAAGAAGGATAGCCAGGGGATCTGTTTCATCGGCCAGGTGAAGATGTCCGATTTCCTCGCCGCTTTCGTCCCCGACCGCCCCGGGGCGATCGTCGACCTCGATGGCCAGGTGCTCGGCGAGCACCGGGGGCTGCACCTTTTCACCCTCGGGCAGCGCAAGGGGATCGGTGTGCCGTCCAACGCCTACCGGGAGGCCTACGTGGTGGTGGAGAAGCGGGGCGACACCAACGAGCTGGTGGTGGCGTTCGACCGAGAGGACACCCCGCGGCTGTATGCCTCGCGCTGCGAGCTCTCGGGGCTCTCCTTCGTCAACCGGGTTCCGGAGCCGGGGCAGGTGCTGCTGGCGCAGCCACGCTACCGCACACCCGCCGTGCCGGCGGAGTTCCTGCCCGACGGCGGCGGCGGGGCGGAGCTGCGGTTTCGCGACCCGCAGCGGGCCCTGACGCCGGGGCAGATCTGTGCGCTCTACGACGGTGACACCCTGCTCGGTGGAGGGGTCTTCCAGCGCATATGCTACTAGGGGTCAATCGCCCCGAACAGCTACGCAACCCTTTGGTGCTCAATTCTCTGTCCTGCCTATTTACGGCGGGCTTTCGGGGCGCTAGTGCCTAGAGCGGTTTAAAACGAGTTGTGCCCCCCAGACGAGGCCGGCATCGCTCCCACGGCGCTCTCATCGAGAGCGCCCTACCGCGCCGCGGGTGCGCGGACGCCTTGGGCGGAGGTAGGGCGGCCTCGACGAGGCCGCCGCCTGGCGCGAGATCCCCCCCGCAGAGGTCACATCTCCATTCAAATGCTCTAACACTCGGCGACCGCCTCGATCTCGACCCGGCAGCCGAGCGGTAGCCCGGCGACCTGGACGGTGGAGCGGGCCGGTTTGTGCTCCCCGAAGTGTTCGGCGTAGACGGCGTTGAGCTGGGGGAACTCGGCCATGTCCTTGAGGAACACGGTGGTTTTGACCACCCGGCTCAGGTCGAGGCCGGCTGTGGCGAGGACGGCCTGCAGGTTGGCGAAGACCTGGTGGGCCTGGGTTTCGATCTCGTCGTCGACCAGCGACCCGGTGGCCGGGTCGACCGGGATTTGGCCTGAGGTGAACAGGAGGTTGCCGCTGCGGCTCGCATGGGAGTACGGGCCGATGGCTTCCGGGGCGTCGTCGGAGTTGATGGGTGTGGGCATGGTGGGATCGGTCGGTCTGGGGGGCGGGACGTCTGGGTCAACTGGCGCTCCGGCCCGCGGCCGCGTTGAGCCCTTCCCGCATCGCCTCCAGCGGGGCCTCGCGGTTGAACCAGGTCTCGAAAGAGATCGCCCCCTGGTGGAGCAGCATCGACAGCCCGTTGGCGGTGCGCGCGCCGGCGGCGGCCGCGTCGGCGAGCAGCTTGGTGCGCGGCGGGCTATAGACCATGTCGTAGACCATGTGGTGGGGCTGCAGGAGGTGGGGCGGGACGGCGTCGGGGTCGCCGCGCTTCATCCCCAGCGAGGAGGCGTTGACGATGAGGTCGATCTCGCCGAGCTGGGCCTCCAGCCCGGCGGGCGTCCAGTCCACCACCTCGAGCCTCGTCGCCGCGGAGTGGATGTGCTCGTCCGCCA
>JANQMB010000247.1 GCA_028280355.1 Verrucomicrobiales bacterium | reverse complement strand
CGCCGACCCCGGACGGCAGGGCCGAGATCGAGGCTCGGCTCGGGCGCCTGCTGCGCGTGCCCTTCGAGGTGGTCGACCACCGCGCGGCGGTGCGGCCGGTGGTGCGGGCGAGCAAGCTGCTGATGGGGATGCACCCGTCCCGCGAGGGGGTCGGCTTCTTCAACGGCCTCGGTTCGAAGGGGGTCCTGACGGCTCCCTACTTCGCCGTCCAGCTGGCGGCGTTCCTCGATGGGGAGGGGGGGATCGACCCCGAGGTCGACCTGCGCCAGAACCTTTGAGCCCGGCGGGCTAGGTCCTGCGCCGCGCTGCCGCAAGCCCGCCAGCGGCCAGGAGGAGCAGCGCCGCGCTCCCCGGCTCCGGGATCGCGCTTGCGTCGACGCTGATCTTCAGCGGGAAATCGGTCGCCGTCCAGCTGCCCCCGGTGCCGGTGTTGCGGAAATAGCCAGTGCCGATGGTCCACCCGTCCGGGCTGGACTCGTTGGTGGAGGAGGTGTTGTTCCAGCGGTAGTTGTTGACCCCGCCGACGGCGCCCGCGGAGGCGACCACGAAGTAGGAGGTGTTGGGCGCCAGGGAGAAGGTGCCACCGTAGCTGTATTGGCCGGCGGTGGCGGGGTTGCTGTTGCCGGCCAGGACGAGGAGGCTGGCGTTCGGGTCGCCCCCCCCGCTGCTGAACAGCTCCACCTGAAAGTTGCTGGGGGTCCCGTTGGCATCGGCGAGATCCAAGGTCACGTTGGCCAGGGAGTAGCCCGCTCCGTTGGCACCGGTGGTGAAGGGGACGGCATATTGGAACTGGTTGGTGCCACCGACGGAGCCGACGGTGTTCACCGAGTTGGTGGTCTCGGCGAGGTTTGACACCAGGACGATGGCGCTGGCGTTTCCGGCCATCGAAAGTCCGAGGAGGAGACCGGCAAGGAGGGGCTTGATCATCATGCCGGAGAGTAGGAAATGGTACCATACATTCAAGCCCTTTCCGAGGGGGGCGAGACCATTTCTGCCAGCTGATCCGATGAAGTTCCCCAAGCCCACCGAGATGGCCCACCGGCTGGTGGGGGGGGCGCTAGCCGAGGGGGGGATCGCCGTAGATGCCACGGCGGGCAACGGGCACGACACGCTGTTCCTGGCGCACCGGGTAGGGTCGGCCGGGCGGGTCTACGCCTTCGACGTGCAGGACACGGCGCTCCGGGAGACGGGGCGGCGGCTCTCCTGGGCGGGGGTGGCGGAGCGGGTGCGGTTGGTCGCCGCTGGGCATGAGGTGATGGGGGAGCAGATCGCCGCCGGGGACCGCGGCCGGGTCGGGGCGGTGATGTTCAACCTGGGGTATCTGCCGGGTGGCGACAAGACGAGGACGACCGAGGCGGCGACGACGCTGACGGCGCTGGGGGCGGCCCTCGGGCTGCTGGCGCCCGGTGGCGTGGCGACGGTCGTCTGTTATCCGGGCCACCCCGCCGGCGGGGTGGAGGCGGAGGCGGTGGTGGACTTCTGCCGGGGCTTGGATCAGGGCGAGTTCCGCGTCGCCCGCTATGGCTTCGAGAACCTGGTGAGCGCCCCGCCGTTCCTGCTCGCGGTCGAGAAACGGGGGAGAACGTCCAACATCGAACGTTGAACATCGAAGGTCGAAGAGTTCGGCGTCGGAAGTTGGAAGTTGAAAGTTCGATGTTGGACGTTCATCTCGCCGGCGGTTAGGGTCGCCGCCGTGCAGCGCGCCCTCCAGTTCGTCACCAACGCCTTCGCCCTGTGGGTGGTGCTCGGCACGGCCTGGGCCTGGGTGTTCCCGGACCACTTCAAGTGGTTCGTCGACCCCTCCAACCGGGTCTTCGGGGTGAAGCTCATCCCGCTGGGGCTCGGGCTGATCATGTTCGGGATGGGGATCACCTTGAGCTTCGACGATTTCAGGGCGGTGCTGAAGTTGCCATGGACGGTGGCGGCGGGGGTGGCGGCGCAGTTCGCGATCATGCCGCTGCTCGGCTTCGGCCTGGCGCGGGCGTTCTCGTTGGAGAGCGGGCTGGCGGTGGGGCTGATCCTGGTGAGCTGCTGCCCCGGGGGCACGGCGTCCAACGTGGTGACCTACCTGGCGCGGGCGAACCTGCCGCTGTCGGTGTTGATGACCATGTGCTCGACCCTCGGGGCGGTGTTCCTGACGCCGCTGCTGACCGGCTGGCTGGCGGGGAAATACGTCGAGATCGACCGCTGGAACCTGTTCCTCAACATGATCGCCGTGGTGCTCGTCCCGGTGCTCGCCGGGCTGGTGTTGAACCAGTTCCTGCCCAGGGCGGTGCGCTATGTGAAGCCGTGGTCGCCGGTGCTGTCGGTGCTGATCATCGTGTTGATCGTCGGCGGCATCATCGGGGTGGCGAAAGGGAAGATCGTCGAGCATGCCGGCGACCTGTTGCTGGTGGTGTTCCTGCTGCACGCCGGCGGGTTCGGGCTCGGGTACGGCATCGCGAGGCTGTTCCGTTTCCGGCAGGCGTTCCGGCGCACGCTGAGCATCGAGGTGGGCATGCAGAACTCGGGGCTGGGCAGCAGCCTGGCGAAGACGGACAAGTTCCAACACCAGTTCGGCGCCACCGAGGCGGGGCTCGCACAGGCCGCGCTGGCGCCGGTGCCGAGCGCGGTCTCGGCGCTCTACCACTGTGTGATCGGCAGCATGCTGGCCGCGTACTGGCGCTGGCGGCCATCGCGGGAGGAGGGGTGATGCCGATGTTCCGAGTGGCGCAGGTGGCCGCCGTGGCGACCGGGGGATGGCTGGTCTACTGCGGCTGGCCGGTGCTGGGTCTCTGTGTGGCGCTGCTGTCGCTCGGCCACATCCTGACCGACCGGCTGGCGAACCGCGTTGCGCCGGCGCCGGCGGGGGAGGTGCCCGGGGCGGCGGGGGATCTGCACCGTTCGAGCTTCGTCGCCGACCTGCACGCCGACGTCGTGTTGTGGCGGCGCGACCACCTGCGGCGCAACCGGCGTGGGCACGTGGACTTGCCGCGCCTGGGCGAGGGGGGGGTGGCGCTGCAGTTCGTGACGGTGCCGACCAAGATGGTGTTCACGCCGCGGCTGCAGCGGCTGTTCCTCTCCGACCTGTTCTTTTGGGGTTCGCTGTTCTCCCTGCAGCGGCCGGACACCTGGTTCAGCACGCCGGCGCGGGCGCGGTGCCAACTGGCGAGGTTGGGGCGCTGGGTCGGGCGTTCCGGCGGGAGGCTGCAGATGGTCCGCAGCCGCGGCGAGCTGGCGGAGCTGGAGCGGCGCCGCGCCGCGGGGGAAGAGGTGGTGGGGGTGATGCTGGGCCTGGAGGGCGCCCATGCCCTGCGCGCGGGTCTGGATGTGCCGTGGCTGGCGGAGAACGGCTTCCGGGTGTTGGGGCTGGCCCACTTTAACGACACGCGCTTCGGCGGTTCGGCGCACGGCCTCAAGAAGCGTGGCATCACCGCGACGGGGCGCGAGCTGGTGCGGGAGCTGGAGCGGCACGCGATCACCATCGACCTGGCACACGCCTCCCCTGCGCTGATCGACGACGTTTTGTCGATGGGCGAGGGCGGCGAGCTGCGGCGGCCGCTGTTGGTCTCGCACACCGGCGTCAAAGGCGTCCACGACCACCGGCGCAACATCTCCGACCGGCAGGCCCTGGCGGTCGCCCGCGGCGGGGGGCTGATCGGCGTTTCCTTCTTTGTGCCCGCGCTGCCGCGCGCGGAGGTCGGCGCGGTGGCCGAGACGGTCTGCCACCTGGTGGACCTGTTCGACCGGGCGGGGCTCGACGGCGCCCGCCACGTCGCGCTGGGGTCGGATTTCGACGGTGCGGTGCGGACGGTCGTCGATGCCGCCGGCTGGCCGCGGGTCACCGCGGCGCTGCTGGAGGCGGGGCTCCCGGAGGGGCGCGTCCGGCTCGTCCTCGGGGAGAACGTGCGGCGTTTCTTCGCCAAGAACCTGCCCGCCAAGAGCGCGAAGGTCACGAAGGGCTAGATCTGATAGGTGGCGTCCTGGTGGGGCGTCAGCCGTTCCGGCCACGATACCCTAGCCGCTGTCACATCTGGCTGGGGCCGGGGCCGGGGCTGTTGTCCGAGATCATTCGCGAATCTTCGCGTCCTTCGCGGATCTCTAAAAAGGCATGCCAGGTAGCCCGCCCATGCCGCCGGTGACTTTGCCCATCTCGTCGGCCATGACTTTGCGGCCTTCGTCGATGGCCTGTTTCACCCCGGAGAGGACGAGGTCCTCGAGGATCTCGACGTCCTCCGGGTCGACGATCGCCGGGTCGATCTTGACCGAGCGGACATCGCCGGCGCAGGTGGCGACCACGGTCACCTTGCCGCCGCCGGCGGTGGCCTCGACCTCGCGCTCGGCCAGCTCCTCCTGGACTTTCTGCATCTTGCCCTGCATCTGCTGAGCCTGCTTCATCATTTTGGCGATGTTCATGGGGTCAGTGTAGGGGGGGGTCGGCGTTTGTAAATCCTATGTCGCCACGGCCTCCCGCCTGCCCCGGGGGAGCTAGGGAAGGTAGCGGCGAGCGCGAGCGAGCCGATGTGTGCCAGTGCCCCACTCGCTCACGCTCGTGGCTACTAGAGCATCTTCGATAGGTGGCAGTGGTTGTTGTAGGGCATTTCAGTTGTTGACCGCCCGGCGCTCTCATCGAGAGCGCCCTACCGCGCCGCGGATGCGCGGACGCCATGGGCGGAGGTAGGGCGGCCTCGATGAGGCCGCCGCCTGGCGCGACCAGGGCACAACGCTGTCTGAAACGTCCCTAGGCCTGGATCTCCGCGTCGAAGAGATCGAGCGCCTCCTTGATCAGCGGGTCATCGTAGATGTCGTCGCCCGGGGGCTGCGGGTCGGCCGCGGCCGATGCCTCGGCGGGGGGGCTCACGGCTGCGGCCTCGGGCTCGGGCGCCGGCTCTTCTTGCTCGGCGTACTGCGGCGGGGGCGCCGCCGGCTGGATCCCCTCCCGGGTCTCGACGCGGAGCTTGCGGGGTCCCCCTTTGATCGAGGCGAGCGCCTCTTCGATGGTTCCGCGCATCCGGTCGCGTTGCAGCGAGTCTTTGGCCATCGCCTCCTCCGGCGCCAGCGCGATGGTGAAGTGCTTCCCGTCGTCGTCGGCGAACACCGCCTTCTGCGCGAAGGCGGCGGCCATCGGTTTGGCCCGGTGCAGGTGCTCCCGCACCGCCGCCCAGGTGTCGTCCCCGGACAGGTCGGGCGCGGCCACCGGTGCCGGTGCCGGGGCAGGGGCAGGGGCAGGGGCAGGGGTTGCAGGTGCCGGTTCTAGAGCCGGAGTAGGGGTGGGCGCGGTCTCCCGCTGTGGGGGGGGCTGCGTCGCGGGAGGCGGGTTCGGGGCGCTGCGTTCCGCGCTGGTGGATGGGGAACTTGCGGCCGCGGCCGGTTGGGGGGCTGGCTGGGCGGCCGCCGTCCCGGCGCCGGGCATCGCGGCGAGGGCGCCATCGACCGCCCCGATGACGTCGGAGAGGCGGGTTTCGGTGAGGACGTGGACGGCTTTGATAACGCCGACCTCGAGGTGCAGGCGCTTGTTCGGGGCCCACTTCATGCGGGCATCGACACCCGCCAGGTGGTCGATGAGGGCGAGCAGCCGTTCGGTGTCGACCCCCGCGGCCTGCGACTTCACCCGCCCGAGGATCTCCGGGGCGAGCTCCTTCGCGGCGCCCTCCGGGTCGACCTGGTAGACTAGGACCGACCGCAGGTGGCCGATCAGGTCGGCGAGCAGCTTGGACAGGTCCTTGCCCGC
>JANQMB010000353.1 GCA_028280355.1 Verrucomicrobiales bacterium | reverse complement strand
GATCCTGGTCCGATGGCCCAGCCCGATCCGGCCTTTCCTCGTCCCGGTCGAGAACATCGAACCAATCTGGAAACAGGCCCAACCATATCCCCTCGCCCTTGATGAGAAAGACTCGCACCTTCCGGCCTGCGCCGGGCGGGCGATGGTGACCCTGATGGGTCAGTCTGCTAAGTTGGGCCTCTAGCAGCGCCCGTTTCTGTTCTTCCTCGGATAGCTTCTTGAACTCCTCGCTGTCGGTATCGACCGTCTTGATGTCTGGCGGGCCAGAGATTCGGATGTCGAGGGTCTCTCCGGGTGCGACGTCCTCGCCCCGCTCGACCCCGGTGGCCTCGAAGCGGACGGTGATCTGCCGGCCTTCGCCCTGGACGACCTCCACGACCTTGCCGGTCAGCACATGGGTGGCTTTCTTGCGGTCCTCCGGCACCCGGGCGGCGGGGGCAGACACCGAACTCCACACGAAGGCGGACAGAATGGAGAGAGCCCCCAACAGGGCGGGCGCGCCTCGGCGCTGGCGGGGGGGAGATGGTATCGTTGTCATGACCTAGAGGACTTCAGGGCTTGCGGGTTTCTTAGACTTTTCTTCAAATGGCCCGCATCGGGTCCGTGGGGTCGTGGGGAGATGGATGATGCCCATCCGACTGTCCCCTCGCTCTCGGGAGCCACCTGTACAATAGTGTTGGGGACGGGGTTCAGCCGCCTGATACCTAGAAGATCATCATCGTGAAAATCTGTCCAGCAGCACGAGCGAAGGAGCTCGGCGAGCTCTCGGTCGAGGAGGATCATCAGCGCATCGTCCATCTCCTGACCGGGTACGAGTTCCCATGGGACATGATCCGGGCGTTGGAGATTGCCTTGCTGCGATCATACGCGTCGCCTCCGGTCTCGCGCCTGCTGGATGCGACGGGGGAGTTTCGGGAGCGTGGCCAGAAGCGCTATGACGACACCGCCCTCATCGTGGCCGAGTTCATGAAAAACGGATATGACTCGCCGCGGGGGGCGGGGGCGATCCGGCGGATGAACGCGCAGCATGGGCGGTTCAAGATCGGCAACGAGGAGTTCCTGTTCGTGCTTTCGACCTTCGTCCTCGACCCGATCGACTGGATGTCCGAGTACGCGTGGCGACCGATGACGCGGCGCGAGGGCGACGCCCTGTTCCTGTTCTGGAAGAACGTCGGCGAGCGGATGGGGCTCGCCGACATCCCGGGAGACCTGGGCGAACTCCGCGCCTTTGCGGCGGATTATGTGGAGCGGGAGTTCCGGTATGACGAACGCAACCGGCGGGTCGCCGATGCGACCTTGGACATCATGCGGGGCTGGCTGCCATTTGGGGTTCGCTGGCTCGTTCTGCCATCGGTCAATGCCCTCATCGATCCCCCGATGCGGGAGGCCTTCGGATTCGGTCGCCCATCGAGGCTCCTGCGGGTGATCCTCAGGGCGCTGCTGAAGCTTAGGGGATTCACCGTTTCCATCCTGCCGAAACGGAGGAGCCCCGCCTTCTTCTGTGACACCCCTACCCGCACCTACCGCTCGGAGGGTTACGAGATCCGGCAGCTCGGGCCGGAGATCGACGGGCAGTCCTAGGGGCTCAGCGGCCGGTGGGCATCGACGCGGTAGAAGTAGCCGGGCGTGTTCGCCGGTGGGGTGACCCGCTTGGTGGTGGACGCCCCGGCGTCCGGGACGAAGACGCCGAGCCCCGAGTCGCTCCACCCCACGAGGTCCTGCGAGGCGCTGATGCTGTACTTCCGGTTCGGGTTCGAGGGGAAGACGATGTCCAGCATGCCCCCCGACAAGACGATCCCGTTTACCAACAGGTAGTCCCCGGCATCGTTCGGGTCGGTGCCGGAGATGAACTCGTCGATGTCGAGGACGCCGTCGCGGTCGCGGTCGGTGGTGGCGTTGGCGACGGCCAGGCCGCCGAAGTTCTCCCGCTCCCAGGCGTCGTCGATACCGTCTGGGCCGCCGGGGTCGGCGTCGGCGATCACGACGAGGGAGGTCTCCAGGTAGTTGCTGGTGCCCGTGCCGAGGTTGATCCAGCCGGCCGCAGGCGACCAGGCGTATCCTGAGAACCTGCCGGTGCAGCGGTCGATGGCGGGTTTGCCGAACGCCTGCTCAAACGTCACCCAACCGGTGGTGGCGGACCAGGCGTATCCCGAAAGCTTGCCGTCCGCGGCGAGGTTGACGCCACAGTCCCCGGCGGAGGTGTTGCTGTATCGGATGCCGTCTGCCGGCGTCGCGTCGCCGAGGTTGATCCAGCCGGTGGTCGCCGACCAGGCGTAGCCCGCGAGCACGTACTCGCCGACCACGACGCCCCCGTGGGGGACTGCCCGCCAGTTCTGCCAGCCGGCCGTCGCCTCCCAGGCATGCCTCTTGCTGTCCTTGATGGTCGGTTTGTCGGCGATCGCTGCCGTCGCGGAGGGCGACCCGGAGTAGGTGGGGTGGGGGCCGGCGTCCGGTTGCAGGGTGAAGCTCTCCTGGGGTTCGAGCAGGTTGTCGTCGGTGACGGGCACCTGGACGGTGCCGGAGGTGCTGCCCGCGGGGATGGTGACCTGGAAACCGGAGAGGGCGGTGAAGTCTGCCCCCGATAGGGCGGCCCCGTCCTGGGTCGAGAGCGTCACCTCCACGTCGCGGCCGCTCGGGGCGTCGAGGGAGAGCGTGAAGGTGGCGCTGGCGCCTTCCAGCGCGAAGGCATCGGCGATGCTGAGCGTGGGTGGCGGGTCGTCGTCGATGATCGTCCCGGTCGCCGTCGACCCGCCGGGGGCGATCCCCCCGTTCACCGGCGAGCTGAGAGTGACCATAAAGGTCTCGTCGAGTTCGTCGGTGGCGTCATCGGTGATCGCCACGGTGGCGGTCGCGGAGGTCTGCCCCGCCGGGATGGTGATCGCCCCGCCCGAGACGGCGGTGTAGTCACCGTCGGCCCCCCCCGTCGCGGTGCCGGCTGAGGTCGAGTAGCCGACGGTGACCGCGGTGGGTAGCGGCTCTGTTAGGGTGACGGTGAAAACGACCGTGCCGCTGTTCTCGTCGGCGGCCATGCCCGCGACCGAGATCTCGGGCGGCGGCGGCAACGTCGAGAGGTCGGTCTCGGAGAACCCTGCGGGCGTCGACCCCGGGCCGCCCGAGAGGCCGGCGATCGCCGCGGTGGTGCCGACCGAGAGGTAGGTGACCGCGATCACCCCGGAGCCGTCGGTGAACATCTCGATCTGGAAGGAGTTGGGGAGGCCGGTGCCGCGGTCGGGGACGTTTTCGAAGGTCACCGCGACCCGGTCCGCCGTCTCTCTCCAGCTCACCGCCCCGCCGGCCGAGGGGTCGAGGTCGTGGAACAGCGCAGAGATGCCGGGGAGGGCGAAGTGTGCCCCGAGGGTCTCGGAGAACAACGAGGAACCGGAGCCGAAGGTGACCCGGCCGTTGGCATTGACGAAGAAGTCCGTGTGGACCGTGCCGAAAAGGGACACCGCAGAGGTCGGGGTCACCATCGCCGAGCCGTCGTCGAGCAGGGGGATCGCCGTGCCCCCGGTCGGGTCGGTTGGGAAGCCCGCGACGGACGGGGTGCGGAAGGCGCTGTAGAAGCGGCTGCTGCCGTCGGGCAGGAAGCGCAGCGTCGAGTTGGCCAGGTCGACGCCGTCCCCCGGGGGCGAGGCGAAGTGTTCCGTCAGGTGCGTGCCGCCCCCCGGTAACGGGCAGGGCGGGTAGGCGAACGAGAGGTCGGACTCGGCGTAGGCCGGGTCGACCCCGGCGCCAGCGGAGAGCCCGGCGGTGACCTCGCCCGCGACCTTCTGTTCCAACCAGGTGATGCGGACGGCATCGGTGCCGCCGGTGAAGAACTCGATCTGGAAGGTGTTGGTGTTGGCGGCGACGCCGAACTCGGGGACGCCCTCGAAGGTGACCACCACCCGGTCGGCGAGCTCCGCCCAGCTCACCCGGCCGCCGGAGGAGGGGTCGAGGTCGGCCAGCGCGCCGGCGACGCGCGGTAGGGCGAAGTGGTTCGCGGGCAGCGGGTCCCGGCTCGAGTCCGGGGAGCTGAAGTTGGCGTAGCCGTTGCTCCCCACGTAGAAGGTGTTGGTGGAGATGCCATAGAGGGAGATCGGGCTGCCGGCGAGGTTGACCGTCGCCGAGGAGTCGTCCGTCAGGGTCAGCGCCTGGTGCGAGGCCGCCGGGATCGGCAGGGCGGTGACCTGGTCGCTGCAGACGCTGTAGAAGTCCGGCGACCCGTCCGGGGTGAAGGTCAGCTGCAGCCCGCCGAGGTCGCGGGCGTCGGGGTTGGTGAACTCCTCGGCGAACCAGTCCGTCGTCTGGGCGTGACCTGGTGTCGCGAGCAAGGTGGCGGCGGCCGCCGCGTAGAGCGCGCGCCAGCTAGTTGGAGAAGTTGGCATAGGGGTCGGTCGTCCCGCTGCCACCGCCGGTGTTCCCGACGACGGCGCTCGATGACATGTTGAGCTTCACCACCGTCCCGACGAGGTTGCCGGCGACGATGTCGTAGTCGGTGTCGGTGGTGCCGCTGTCGGGCGTGTTGTCGAGCGAGGTGTTCCCGGTGATCACGTTGTTTTTCGAGTCGACCTCGATGCCGCGGTTGTTGGCGATCACCGAGTTGCCTGTGATATGGTTCCTGGCTTCGGAGGCGTCGGAGCCCACGTAGATGCCGGCCCGGTCGTTGAACTGGCTCACGCAGCGGTCGATGCGGCTCCCGAAGGATACCGTGAAACCGTTCCTCTCGTTGCCGTGAGCGGCGCAGCTGGACAGCGTCGAGTTGGCCCCCACGATGCCGTCCCTCTTGTTCGACCTCGCGGCGCAGGAGGTCACAGCGGCGATCGTGGCGCTGATCCCATCCCGGTTGTTGCTGGAAGCCGTGCAGAAGAGGATCGCGCCACCTGCGTTCACCCCGATCCCTACCCCCGATCCTGTCGGGGTCGAGTTGGCCGAGGCGTGGCAATGGGCGATCGTGCCGTTGAAGATCTCGATCCCCGAATCGGCATTCCCTTCGGCGCGGACGTAGCGGATGTCCCATCCGACGACGAAGCTTGAGACGGCGGAGATCCCCGACTTCCCCCAACCGCGGATCGTGCCGTTGATGATCCTCGCGTTGGTGGCGCCGGCCGACGAGATTCCCGAGAGCGACCCGGCGACCCCCTTCAGTTGGAAGCCCGAGAGGTCGAGGGTGACGTCGTCGCTACTGATCTCGATGCCGTGTTTGCCGCTGACCCCGGTGACGTTTCCGGTGAGGTAGTACGAGCCCGGCGAGGAGATGACGAACACCGCGCCGGCGTTCCCCGGGGTGTTGTCCGCGTTGATCGGCGTCCGGGGCTCGACCTGGTCGAGGGTCTTGAAGACGTTGTTGTCCGGCGGGGCGGTGGGCGCGAGGGCCGGGTTTGGCAGCTGGGCTTGCGCCTGGGTCGCAATCGCGATTCCGGCGAAAAGGCACGCATTGAATGTGGCGAGGCGGGGGAGGCATCGGTAGAGATCGGCTCTCATCGGAGTGTTTGGTATAGGTTGTCGCGTAGCGGCTGCGACTATAGCGAGCCGTCATCTATTGGCGATCCTTTTTCCTTGGAGACCGGGGCGGGGGGGGGTGTCCCCGCATCGTGGTTGACGGCTTCCGAAGCCGCAAGAACCTCGCCACCCGCGGGTATGGGGTGAGGGCGTTGTCGCAGTTACCACCGTGCGTTTTTTGGAGGCGTTCCCCTGATAGATCGAGCAATTCACATTCGTGTTGACATCCTGAACCTCCGAGGGTTCCATCGCTTTCATAGGAAGAAGGATGAGGGTGATCGGGCGGATGGCATGGGGTCTCGTGGTGTTATTTCCCTGTTTGGGTACACAGGCGGCGCAGCGGGAGTTGAGCGATGCGGAGGCGGACGCGATCGTGGCACGGGAGGCACGCGTTGCTGAGGAGGGCAAGCGCGCGCGCCGCGCCGCGATGGCCGACAACACGGTGCTGTCACGCAAGGTGACCGAGCGGGGCGGGCGCAAGGTCACCATGGAGCGGATCGCCCCCCCGCCGCGGGTTCCGGTTGCGGCTACTGCCGCCGACGAGGTGGCTGCGGAGGCGCCGGCGGCGCCCGCGAAACGCGAGGTGTTGGTCTCTGTTTCGGCGACGGTCTACGACGACGCAGTGACCGAACTCCGCTGGCGCGGGGACGGCGGGGCGCGCCTGGCCTTCTCCAATGCCGACTTCTCTCTGCTGCGCGGGGTGACGCGGCTGGAGACCGCAGACGTGGCGTTCTCCTTCCTCTTGGGGATCGGCGAAGGGGATCGCACGACCGCAGCCGGCGGGCGCGGCGACCTGCCGCCGGTGCCGGCCGCGGGCTCGATCTCTGACGTCGCCGGCAGCTACCTGGTGGTGATCCCCGGGGGCACCGACCGGGATCGGGAGGTGCTCGCGGCGCTCGACGTCCTACACCTGCACTATCGCCAGAACGAGCGGAAGCTGCGCGTGGCCGAGCAGCGGCGCCAGGCCCTGGCCGCGGCGCGTGAGCGGTATCGTAAGGCGAACCCGGTAGAGGAGAAGGAGGCAGTCATCCAGTTCTGGCGCAAGGACGCCGGTGCCGCGGCGGGCAAGTAAGCTAAGTAGGGAAAGGGGAGAGGCGATGGAGAGACCGATCACATTTTGGGCCGGTGCCTGGCTGGCGTTGGCGCTGTGCGCGCCAACCGGGATCGCAGACGAGGGCACCGTCCTGGCCGACGACCCGGCGGTGACCGACGGTTACTCCTTCTCCTGGTGGGGCGAGTCCGGCAAGACCTACTTCCTGCAGTATTCCCACGACCTGGAGAGCTGGATCTACTTCCCGACGGTCGATGCCGGCGCGGGCGCGACGATCGCCTACGGCTTCGTCAGCAGCGTCCCGAGGGGCTTCTACCGGTACCGCAGCTCGGACGCGCACGCCTCGAATCCCCTGACCGCCGACTTCGACCTCGACGGTGTCGGCAACAACGACGAGCTGAACGCCGGTACCGACCCGCTGGCCTGGGCGGACGCCGACGGGGACAACTTGCCCGACGACTGGGAGAACTTCTATTTCTCCGGCACCGCGACGGTCGCCCCCGAGGCCGACTCGGATGGCGACGGGCTGTCGAACCTGGTCGAGTTCGCCATCTACGGCACGGCTCCGGACGCCGCTGATGCGACCGTCTCGGACAGCGACTCCGACGGCGTCGCAGATGCCCTGGACGCCTTCCCCGACGACGCGGCGAGGAGCGCCCCGGCGGGTGCGCCCTCCGGCGACACGACCTCGCCGGTTGTCACCCTCACGGCGCCGTCAGGCGCGGTCGCCCAATAGCCCGATCCGAGCGTCCCAAAATAAATTTCCCGTTTCCCGAGGTATGTTTCTGCACTGTGGTCTTTTCCGGTTTGCCATCGCCATCGTTTCGCTGTCGTCGGCGACTTCGACCCCCCTCCTCGCCCTCGACACGAGCATCCCTGCCAGCCCGACCGCCGCCGAGGTCGCCGCCTACCGGCACTTCCCCTGCCGGCTGCTGGCCGCCCCCGGGGCCGATTCGCAGGCGGCGCGCGACGCGCTGGCGACGGCGCTCAACGCGGTGCACGGCGGCGACAACATCGCCCCGCTGCAGACCTTCCTCGCCGCCCACCCGACCTCGGTCTGGGCGCCGGCCGTCGAGACCGGCGTCGGGGTCCTCGCCCGGGCACGCGGCCGGATGTCGCTCGCCCTGACCGCGCTGGGTGACGCCTACGACGCCACCAAGGCCCACACAAGCGGCGACGGCAAGGCGCTGGGGGACCGGGCCTTCGTCGAATACGCCGGCGTGCTCGCCGGGCTCGGCAGGCAGTCCGACCTGAACACGTTGCTGACGGCCGAGGCCGCCCGGGCCCTCGACCACGACCTGGGCGAGCGGCGCCACCGCGCCGGCGTCGCCCTCGACCTGATGACCAACGCCCCGGAGACGGCCTTCCGCTGCGGCGCGCTGTCGCTGTGGGGCGCCAAGACCTTCTCCTCGGGCGAACCCGCGCCCTCGGACATCGAGGCGGCGACGGTCACCGCCTCCGGCATGACGCTGACGGAGGTCAAGGCCCTCGCCGACACGGTGGGGATGCCGATGGTCATGGCCAGGCGCACCGACCCCACCGCGGCGATCCCGACGCCCGCCGTGGCGCACTTCGGCACCGACCACTTCGCCGCCGTCTATTTCGCGTCCGGCGGGGGGTACCGGATCATGGACCCCGCCTTCGACGGCCTCACCTGGATGTCGGGGGCGGACTTCGACGCCGAGTCCAGCGGCTATTTCCTCATCCCCGGGACGGGAGTACCCGCCGGCTGGGCGGCGGTGTCCGCCCCCGAGTCCGACGGCGTGGTCGGCAGGTCCGCCTGCCCGCACACCAATGCCACCTTCGGCATGGACGGCGGCGCCGGCGGCCCCTGCGCCGAGCGCGCCGGGGAGGGCCCCTGCGGGGACAGCCGGGGGGTGGCGCGCTTCTCCTTCCAGGCGCTGCTCGCCGGCGTCCTGTTCGAGGACACGCCGATCTGGGTCGAGTCGAACTACGGCGCCGACCTGGCGCTGACCGTTTACGAGAGCACCGCCGAGGTCTCGCCGCTCCACGGGCAGCGCAAACGTGACCGCTCGCACTTCGCCGACGGCTGGGACTGCAGCTGGGTGGCCTCGCTGTCCGCGCCGATCGACTCCGGCACCGGCGCTTTCAACCCATCCGGGGCGGCTGAGGTCTACCCCCGCGGCGGCGGCGACGAGCGCTACCCCGACT
Organism: Verrucomicrobiales bacterium; assembly: GCA_028280355.1. Classification (GTDB taxonomy): domain Bacteria; phylum Verrucomicrobiota; class Verrucomicrobiia; order Verrucomicrobiales; family DEV007; genus JANQMB01. The sequence continues at coordinate 23,362 of JANQMB010000353.1, read as the reverse complement.
ACACCGCCAACCCGAACGCGCCCGGGGCGCCCTTCGACCCCGACCCACTGGTGCGCATCGCCGGCGAGCCGCTCGGCGAATACGCCACCCACTACGGCGGCGCCAAGCTGGTCGCCTACCCCGACTGGACCTTCGTGCGCGAACTCGGCGACGGCACCCGCGAGGTCTACAGCAACGACGACCTGCCCGCCGACGCCGCCAGCCGCCACGTCGCGCTGACCCACGTGATCGACCCGCAGGGGCGGGTCACCGAGATCCAGTACGACCTCGCCTCCTCCGAGAAGGGCCGGATCACCAAGGTGGTCGGCCCCTCCGGCAAGTCCCACCTGCAGTTCCACTACGGCGACGCGGGCTACCCGAACCTGGTGAAGAAGGTCTCCGACCACTTCGGGCGCGAGGCGGTCTTCACCTACGGGGCGTGGCCGGGCGGCCTGCCGCGCCTCGACTCGATCACCGACATGGAGGGCATCGTCTCCTCCTTCACCTACACGCTCATGTGGGGCGGAGCCAACATCACCCGGCTGACCACCCCGCGCGGGGCGTGGGACTTCGATTACGGCTTCAGCTACATCAACAACAAGGAGCCCTGGGAGTACGTCGAGGTCACCCACCCGGGCGGCGATACGGAGCGGGTCGAGTCGCTCAAGGCCGCCAACCCCCACCTCCCGGGCAGCGACCCGGCGGCCTCGCTGCCCTCCGGTGGCGGCCTGGGGGCGATCTACAACCAGGACCTGGACCAGTACGCCTCCTACTACTGGGACCGCGAGGCCATGCACAGCCTCGCCCTTGGCGCCGACGACATGAACACACCGAACGTCGACGAGAGCCGGCCGCACACGGCCGCCCATTACGAGGCCGCCACCGCCTACACCTGGATGCAGTCCGGGACCGTCGCCGTCGACCTGGTCGCCGCCGTCAAGCGCCCCGGGCAGAACCGGGTCTGGTACCAATACCCGCTGTCCGCCGCCAACCCGAACGGCTACCGCTCCATCGCGAACCTCGCCGGCTCAACCCCTTCGCACGTCGCCCAGGTGGTCGAGGACGAGAACGGCGCCGCCGCCACCGCGGTGTACGCCTACACCTACGACGCCGACGGCGACCCGCTGACGGCGACCGACCCGCTCGGCCGCGAGACGGAGTTCGAGTACGCCGCCAACGGCCACGACCTCCGCTACGCCAAACAGAAGGTCGCCGGCGGCACGTACGAGACCCTTGCGGAGCTGACCTACGACGCCGCCGACCCGCCGCGCCTGCCGCGGCAGTCGATCGACGCGGCCGGGCAAGCCACCACGTTCACCTACAACAGTCGCGCCCAGGTCACCGCCGCCGCGGACGCTGCCACTGGCGCGGCCCTGCACTATGACTACGAGGAGGACACCGCATCGGTCCACTTCGCCCGCCTGAAGAAAGTGCGCCACGTCTCCTCGCTCGGCGACGAGACCTTGATAGAAGTCGCCTACGAGCCGGCCGGCGCCCACCCCTGGCCGCACCAGGTCACCGACCGCGACGGCTACACCGTGACCATGGCGTACGACAACCTCGGCCGCGTCACGACGGTGACCCACCCCGACAACAGCACCGAGGGGTTCACCTACACCCGCGCCTCCGACGGCGCCAAGGTGCTCGAGATGACGGCGGCCAAGGACCGCCTCGGCCGCTGGACCCACTACACCTACAGCGCCCTCGGCGAACTCCTCACGGCCACCGACCCCGCCGGCAAGGCCACGACCTACACCTGGTGCCGCTGCGGCGATATCAAGACCCTGACCGACCCGCTTGGCCGCGTCACCACCTGGAACCGTGACGTGCTCGGCCGGGTCACCTCCAAGGTCTACCCCGACGGCAAGACCTACACCTACACCTACGAGCCGCTGAGCGGGCGGCTCGCCGAGGTGCTCGACCCGCTGAGCCAGCGGACCCAATACCGATATTGTCTTGACGGCCGCGTGGCGGGCGTGGCCTACTTCGATGAGCAGTATCCCACCCCAGATGTCACCCTCACCTACGACCCCCACTACCCCCGGCTCGCGGCGATGACCGACGGCCTCGGCACCACAAACTTCACCTATCATCCGGTTGGGACAAACGGGGCGCTGGGGCTCGCCTCCGAGGACGGCGGCGCGATTTCGGGGGACTCCGACAAGATCAGCTACTCGTACGATGCCGCAGGCCGGATCCTGAGTCGCAACATCGGCTCCGGCACCAACGACAACCTGGTCGGCTATGCGTACGATGCTCTCAGTCGGCTGGATTCGCTGACCACCCCGCAGGGGGTCTTCGACTACAGCTGGGCGGGGTTGGGTCGCCAGGTCGAAAAGGTCGATTACCCCGGCGGGACGCGCGCCGAGTACACCTATCATGGAGCCCCCGGCGAGTACCGTCTGGCGGGGATCAAGCACATCGCCGATGCGGGCGGCACGCCGCGGGACATCTCGCAGTTCGACTACACCGAGTACTTCGCCGACGGCAGGCTCAAGACCCAGGAGCGGCGCTTCGGTGGCGGGGCGGCGCAGAAGTACGCTTTTGGGTACGACAGCTCCGGCCAGCTGACCTCCGCTGCCTTAACCGATAAGGCAAGCGGAGACCATCTCGCCTCTTACGCTTACACATACGACCACGCCGGCAACATATTGAGCGCGACCCGCGCCTCGGCCACCGGCGTGCCGAGGACGACGGGCTTCGAGCCGGACAACCGCAACCGGCTGACGAAGCGAAGCGGCCCGCGCGGGCTGCTGATCGCGGGGACGACCGACGAGCCCGCCGCGGTGACCGTCAATGGCCGCGCCGCCGATACCGACAGTGGGAACGCTTACTCCGCCGTGGTGCCCACCTACCCCGGGACCAACCGGATCTCAGTGACCGCCCGCGACCGCAGTGCCGCCGGCAACCAGAGCAGCGCCGCCTGGACGGTGGACGTGCCTTCCGAGCAGACGTTGGTCTGGGATGCCGCAGGGAACCTGCTGGGCGACGGGACGCGGGTCTTCACCTGGGATGCGGCCAACCGCCTCAGAAGTGTCGCCATCGGGAGCGACACCTGGACGTTCGCATACGACGGATTTGGGAGGCGGACAGCCGAGGTCAAGAACGGCGTCATCCAGCATATCTGGGTCTGGTGTGGCATGGAGATCTGCGAGCGGCGCGACGCGGCAGGTGTGGTCGACCGCCGCTACTACCCGCATGGCGAAACGCGGGTCGGCGGCGCCGATGCGGGCGAGTATTTCTATGCCAAAGATCATCTAGGTTCTATCCGCGAAGTGCTCGATACCGGGGGGAATGTCGTCGCCCGCTACGACTATACACCGTTTGGGGAGAGGGAGCGTGTGGCAGGGACGTTCACCTGTGATTTCGGGTTCACCGGGCATCATACCCATTCCGCAACGGGGCTTGTGCTAACAGCATTTCGGGTGTACAATCCAGGCTTGAGGATGTGGTTGTCAGCTGACCCGCTTGGCGAGGGTGTGAACCACTACGGGAACCTCTACGCGTACGGTCCTAACGACCCGCTCAATGGCGTAGATTTGCTCGGTGGTGAGTGGCAGGATTGGATCCTTGCGATCCCTGGAGCACAGAGTTTCTTTGAGGGCGAGGCGGCGGAGAACGTGAAGAACTTCAACGCCGGGTTTAGCAACAATTGGTTGTTTGGGGTGCCAGACCTGCTGGGATTGAATGACAGCGCGAATCCTTGTTCCGAAGCGTATCGGGCCGGAAACATCGCATCTACGGGCATCGGTCTGGCGACGGGTGTCGCTGGAGTGTCCAAAACTCTTGCTCGCTCTAGTGCGTCGAGACTCTACGAGACTGGGTCCAGAACAATACCGACATCAGCATATAGGCGGATTAGCCACATCTCTGATCCGGTAGCGAGAGGCAGAGCGTATATAGATTCAACCACTAAGGTGCAACGAGCGTTACATCGTATTGGGGGAATACCCTCCTATTTAAAGACGGTTGGCACCGGATTTACGCCGGCAGCCAGAGAGGGGTTTCGTGATGTTCTAGCTGCAGGGTACGGGATAGGGGTGACAGGAGGGGGTGTCGCAAGGCACATAGGAGGGTGCTACTGAATGGACGACGCGACTTATGCGTATAGACTTACGCCGAAAGATATTCTCATACCCCACTTGAGGGGTTGGGGAATGTCTGGTGCATTCCTTGCGTTTTCTACTGGCCTTGCAGCTGTTGCGGCATTGTACATTAGCCCGTGGTGGTGGTTGATGGTGGTGTATTTCCTCGTGACTGGTGCTGGTTTTTGGATTGGGATCATTTCCGCATTCGTGCCGCGGACAAAAAAAATTAGTATCAGGGCTAGTGATGAGTTGATTACTTATAAATGCGGAGGAAAGGAAATCGATTTTCATAGAGACGACATTGTTTCTACTGTTCAGAGGAGATCCATTACCAGTGTGATTCTATCCAGAGGTGTTGTTATGCATCTGCCAAACGACGCCGCATCCAAGCTGCATTTTTTTTCATGATATGATCGAGCTAGTTGATCTGAGTAATGTGTTGCCGTCCTCAACGCTCTTTGGTGGAGCGGCGCTGCAGATTCAACAGAGCGTTGTCAATATCGCTAGAAGAGCTAGGAGGGGTTGTAACTAAGACTGTATTAAGAGAGATGAATATCGTGGAGATATTTTTTGCGTTTCTGATATCTTTTGTCGGTTGCTTGCTGGCATTGTTACTCGATCACAATTTTCCAGAGGCAGCCGAGCTGGCGGTGAGATCTGCGTTGTTTATCACCGCGATCATTAGCGGGTATGGGCTTGTTGTTTTCGCCTTGCATGAGGGGAGAAAGGCATGAGCCGCCGTGGAGATCTCAGTGCTTATGGCCTTGCGGCTAGCGTGAGCAAATCCGAGGAACTAACTGCTGGGGTTCGGCGCCGATGAACTCGAGTGATCTAACCCTTCTAAGCGTATTCCTGGCAGTATCTGTCACTCTCGGGGTTGGTCTTGGCTCGCAGCACGGTGTGTGGATAGTGGATAGGCATTTCGGGAGCGATTGTCGGTGGGCTCCTGTGTGCTTTTGTGATTTGGGCGTGTTGTTGGTTGGCTCATGTCACCAAAAGGAAGTAGTGTCTTCTGGGCGGAGGGGTGGTGAGTATGAAAGAGGTATATCAATGGGGCAGGTGCAGCCATTGTGATTGCGGCGTCCTATGCCCTGGAAAGGATCTCGGTTCTGCGCCGCAAATGGCGATAGCTATATTGACTTCAGCGGCTGGAAGAATATCAAGTATCAGATATTTTATCTGCCTCCGAACCTCGAAAACTACTAATGTGTTATGGGGATTTTCCAAGTTTTCCGGCTGGTCTTATTTGTAGCGTTTTTGGGCGCTGCCTTCATCGGGAAGATCTTTCCTCAGATGGCTTCGGAGATTCTTCGGTGGATTTCGTCTTACTCTGGATTCCTTCCGTTTGAGAATCGGATGTTTTCGGCTCTTATGTTGTACTTTGCTGGCATTATAGTATTTTTTTCAGGGGCCTTTTATCTTGTTGAAGTTTTCGATCAGAGGAGAAGGAGAATTGGTTAGGATATTTTGGTGGAATATGGCTGTTGTCTGATCCCCTTTGCCCAATCTGAATCTGGCGGACGGAATGCTGGCGTATTTGTCGATGCTCAGAGGGCTCGTCCTTTTGCGATTCCATGAGCCTTCGGGTGCTGCCATCGTGGCAGGTGCTATGGTGGCGTTCTACCTTTTTGCGTTTGAGATGCGCGTCACGGCGAAGCCTTATCAGCCGGCGATGGGGGCGGGGGAACCTCCTGGTGACTGATGCCTCCCGCCGGGGGTGGGTGCTCGACCCGCCGCGCCCTAGGCGAAGAACTCGCGGTGCCGGTCGTGGATCTCGAAGGCGGTGCCGGGCATCCGCACCGAGCAGCCGGGGTCGGCGTGGGCGTTGCAGCATTCCCAGTAGGGCTCGTCCCGCTCGTAGATCTTGGCGGGGACCATCTTGACCCCGCAGTTGCAGCAGGTGGGGGCGTCCCAGAGCGGGTCTTCGAACAGGTCGGAGGTGATCTCCTCCTGGTCGCCGGGCGCGAACCAGCGCAGGGCCTCGATCAGCTTGCCGCCGTCGACGAGGCGGAGGAAGTCCCTCTCGCCGAACTCGCCGTAGACCTCGCGGCGGAACTGCCCGGTGGTCACGAAGACGCCCCACTTGAGGTCCCAGGCGGCCAGGCTGCCGACGAACTCCCGCACCGCGGTGGGCGAGATCTTCTGCCGCTCCCGCTTGCACTGGACGCCGAAGGTGAAGTTCTCGCGGGAGCAGATGATGTCGACGCCGCCGTCGGGGCCGAAGCTGGTGAGCTCGACCTCGTCGCCGCTCATCGAGAACATCCGGGCGCAGACGAGCTCGAGGGAGCGCCAGTCGGCAGCTTGGAGATCTTCGAGGGCGACCATCGCTCCATAGGGTTCCTTTTGTTCGCTAGCGCACGCTCCGGGGGATTTTCTCGATCTGGGCGCGTACCGCCCCCGCCAGCGCCCCGGCGTTCTCGGGGTCGAAGATGGTCAGGTGTTCGCCGGGGACCGGGACCACCTCAACGCCGCCCTCGGCCAGCCCCTCCCAGCCCAGCAGTTCGGTGTATTCGTACTTGTCGTCGGGGATCTCGGCCTTGAAGAGGGTGATCGCCCCCGGGTAGGTCGGGGGGTCGTAATCCTCGCTGAGGCGGGTGCTGATCTCGTTGAGCTGGAAGCGGCGCACCTCCTCGTCGCGGGCGGCGACCCGCTGTTCGAGGAGCGCGTTCGCCTCGGCGGTCACCGCGTTGCGCCGTTTGCGCTCGCCGAGGCCGGCGGCGACCCGGCCGCCGAGTTTGCCGAGCTTGCCCGCGAGGCCGGATTTCTCGGATTGCCAGTTGAAGGCGACGCGTTCGGCCAGGGTGTAGGGGCGGGGGTCGACGGCGGGGTTGCAGGTGTCGAAGAGGGCGAGGAGTTCGCCCTCCCCGCCATCGGCGACCAACTGGCAGGCCATCTCGTAGGCCACGGCGCCGCCGAAGGAGTATCCGCCGAGCCGGTATCGGCCACCGGCGGTGGGGCGGATCTGCTTCAGGTATCCTTTGGCCAGCGCCTCGATGCTCTCGGGGATGCCGTCGAGGGTGGCCGAGCGTAGCAGCGGCGACTCGAGCCCGTAGAGGGGCTGGTCCCCGCCGATGCCGGGTACCAGGTGGCGGTAGAACAGGGCGCCGCCATCGCCGCCGTGGATGGCGTAGAACGGCGGCGTGCCCGGGTCGCCTGCCTGGATCTGGAACAGGCTCCCGGCGCGCTCCGCGCCGTCGCGCGGCGAGGCGATGCGGCGGGAGAGCCCGCGGATGGTCGGCGCCTCGACGAGGGTCGAGAGCGGCAGGCTGCGGTCGAAGTCTTTCTCGATGCGGGTGATGAGGCGCAGGCCGAGCAGCGAGTGGCCGCCGAGCTCGAAGAAGTCGTCCTCGACGCCGAGCGGCTCCTTGCCGAACAGGTCTTCCCAGACGTTCTGCAGGTGGGACTCGACCTCGTTCTTTGGCGGCTCGTACCGGTATTCCTCCCGCGAGGTTTCGGCGGGGGCGGGGAGGGCGCCGTAGTCGATCTTGCCGTTGGGGTTGAGGGGTAGGGTCTCGATGGGTGTGATGGACTCGGGGATCAGGTAGGCGGGTAGGGTTCCTGCCAGGGCGTCGCGCAGGGACGCCGTGTCGGTCGCCCCGTTTGCGGAGACCACGTAGGCGGCCAGCGTCTTGGTGTCGGCGCCCTCTCCCCGGACGACGACCGCGCTACTGGCGACCTCCGGCAGGGTGTTGAGGGCGCATTCGATCTCGCCGCGCTCGACCCGGAAGCCGCGGATCTTCACCTGCCCGTCATCGCGCCCGAGGAACTCGACGGTGCCGTCCGCCCGGAGCTGGCAGCGGTCGCCGCTGCGGTAGAGCTTGTCGCCCGGTGTCCCCGGAAGCGGGTTGTCGACGAACTTCTCCGCGCTGCGCCCCGGGTCGCCCAGGTAGCCCAGCGCCAGTCCGTCGCCGCCGATATAGAGTTCGCCCGGCACACCGACCGGTGTGGGGCGGAGGGCCTCGTCGAGCACGTAGACCTGGGTGCCGGGGATGGCCTTGCCGATCGGGATCGATTCGGCCGCGAGGTCCTCCTCGGTGATGGTGTGGCAGGTGGTGAAGGTGGTGTTCTCGGTCGGCCCGTAAGCGTTGATCAGGCGGCAGTCCGGCAGGGCGGCGAAGGCCTTGCGGACGTGGGGCACGGAGAGCACGTCGCCGCCGCTCAGCAGCTGCCGCAGGCCGCGCAGGGCGGCCGGGTCCTCGTCGACCATCAGCTGGAACAGCCCGGCGGTTAGCCAGAGGGTGGTGACCCCGTGCCGGTCCACGGCGTCGGCGATGCGTTTCGGCGTCGGCGTGCCGGGCGGGAGCAGGGCGAGTTTGCCGCCGTTGAGCAGGGGCGCCCAAATCTCGAAGGTCGAGGCGTCGAACGACAGCGCGGCGGCAGCCAGGAAGACCTGGTCGGGGCCGAGGTCGGCGAAATCGGTGTTTCTCACCAGGCGGACGACGCCGCGGTGGGGGACGGCGACGCCCTTCGGGCGCCCGGTGGAGCCGGAGGTGAAGATCACGTAGGCGGGGTCCTCCGGGTCGCCCTCGACCGCCTCGAAGCCCGCCGGCGGCGGGCTGAAGAAGCCGTCGCCGTCGGCGAGGAGCACACCGATATCGCCCGCCGCCTCGGGCAGGTTTCCGGCGAGTTTCCCGTTGGTCACTACCGTTTTGATAGCGGCGGACTCGAGCATCAGCGCGATGCGCTCGGGGGGGTAATCGGGGTCGACCGGGACGTAGGTGGCACCGGCCTTGAGGATGCCGAGCAGCGTGGCGACCAGCCCCGGGGAGCGTGGCAGGAAGACGGCCACCCGGTCGCCGGGGCGGACGCCGGCGGCTGCGAGCTGGGACGCAGCGCCGTCGGACTGGCGGTCGAGTTCGGCGTAGCTGAGGGAGGAGCCCCCGTCGGCGACCGCGATCGATCCGGGGCTGGTCGCCACCTGATCGGCGAACAGCTGTTGGATGCTGGCGCGTGGGGCGGGGGGCAGGGTGTTCTCGCTCGCCCCGCGCAGCAGCTCGGCTTCCTCCGCGCCGTCGAGCAGTGGGAGCTCCGCCAGCGCGGTGTCGGGTGCGGCGGCGGCGCCGCGAAGCAGGGTCTCGAAGTGGCCCATCCAGCGCGCGACCGTGGCCTCGTCGAGGAGGTCGGCGTTGTATTGCCAGAACATCTCGAGGCCGTCGGGGCGCAGGACGATGTTGGCGAAGATGGTGTAGTTGCAGAACAGGCGTTGGCCCTCGGTGAAGGAGACGTCGAGGCCGTCGAAGCCCTTCCCGGGTTCCATGCGGTCGACGTTGCAGACGAAGTCGACACGTGGCGCGCGGCCGGTGCCGGCCAGCTCGCGCACCAGCTCACCGTACCCGAGGTGCTGGTGGTCGACCGCCTCGGCCAGCTCCGTGCGGGTCGCGCGCAGGGTGTCCGCGAAGGAGGCCGCCGGGTCGACCTCGAGCCGCAGCGGTAGGAACTTCACGCAGTGTCCGACCAGGCGCTCCCAGCCAGGTTCGTTCTGGCCGGCGGTCGGGATGGCGAGGACGATCTCGCGGTCGCCGGAGATCCGGTGCAGGAAGGCCTCGAAGGTCGCCACGAGGGTCGAGAACAGCGTCGCCCCGGCCGCCGCACCGGCCTTGCGAAGGCCCTCGACGGCGTCCGGACCGATCTCGGTCCGGGCGACGGCGCCGCGGTAGCTGGGGGCATGCGGGCGTGGTCGGTCGGTCGGGATCCCCGACTCCGCGACCACGCCATCATACTTTCCCAGCCAGAACTCTTTCGAGCGCCGGTGGTCGTCGCTCAGCTGGGTGCGCCGGGCGGCGCGGGCGTGTTCGGCAAACTCCGGCGCCGGCTCGAGTTCGAGCTCCGCCCCGCCGGCCTCCGCCGAGTAGATCTGGCCGAGCTCGTCGACCAGGACGTTGAAGGCCCAGCCGTCGCAGACGATGTGGTGGGCGGTGATCAGCAGGACGTGTTCGTCCTCGGCGAGCTTGAAGAGCCTGGCGCGGACGAGCGGTCCGCGTTCGAGGTCGAAGGGGCGCGTCGACTCGTTGGCGCCGGCGGCGTCGAGCGCCGCCTCCCTCGCTTCCACGTCCAACCCCGAGAGGTCCTCGGACGGCAGGTTCATCGTCTCCTCCGCCTGGATGACGAAGGTCTCGCCGCCCTCCGGGAAACGGGCGCGCAGCGCGTCGTGGCGGGAGAGCAGCACGTTCATCGCACGCTCCAAGGCTTCGCTATCGAGGGCGCCTTTGATTCTCAGCAGCCCGGGTTCGTTGAAGGCGCAGGAGGCCTCCGGGCTGATCCGCGAGGCGAGAAGCACCTCCTTCTGCGCCTCGGTGGTCGGCGCCTCGATCACCGGTGGCCGGTCGGGCGTCCCCGTTGGGGGTGGCGCGGGGTCGGCGAGCTGGCGCGGCGGACCGGCCGGCCGGTCGCTCGGCGGTGCCGGCAGCGGCTTCGAGCCCGCGAAGAACCCCGCGTCCTGCAGCTCCGCGGCCGAGTCCTTGAAGGCAGAGAGCACGTAGTCCACGTCCTCGTCGGTGTGGGCGATGGTCATGTAGGACGGGAAGGTCTCCAGCAGGAAGACGCCCCGCTCGCGCAGGTGGTAGAACAGGAGGTTGGCGTATTTCTGGTCCTCGGCGACGCGGACGAACATCTGCGAGCCGAAGTTCGGCATGCGGATCGGGATGTCGTTGTCGGCGAAGAAGGCGTCGACGCCCCCCGCCAGCCGGTCGGCCCTGGAGCGGAGGCCCTCCCAGAGCGAGGTGTCGGCGTCGTGCAGGAACTCGAGGGTCGCCTTGGCGGCGGCCATGGCCAGCGGGTGGCGGACGAAGGTCCCGGCGAAGAAGGTCACCGGCTTCTCCGGGAAGGAGTCGTCCCCGTATTGCCAGAACCCGCCGTCGAAGGTGTCCATGTGTTCGGCCTTGCCAGCGACAATGCCGATGGGCATCCCGCCGCCGACAACCTTGCCGTAGGTGGCGAGGTCGGCCTCGACCCCGAACCAGCTCTGCGCGCCGCCCGGGCCGGTGCGGAAGCCGGTGATGACCTCGTCGAAGACCAGCAGCGTACCGGAGGCCTCGGTGACCTCGCGCAGCTCGCGGACGAACTCGATCGGCTGGAACTCGGGGCGCCGGCTCTGCACCGGTTCGACGAGCACCGCGGCGAGCTGATCGGCGTTGGCGCGGATGACCTCGAGCGCCTCGTCAGTCCCGTAGGGGAGGACGAGGATGTCCTCGACGGCGCGGTTCGGGATGCCAGGGGCGGAGGGCAACGAGCGGGCTTTCCCGCCGCTGCCGACCCCCCTCACCAGCACCTCGTCGAAGTTGCCGTGGTAGTCCTTTGCGAACAGGGCGACCTTGTCGCGCCCGGTGACGGTGCGCGACAGCCGCATGGCGGCCTGCACCGCCTCCGAGCCGGTGTTGACGAAGCTGGCGCGCTCGTTGCCGGTGATCTCACAGAACAGCTCGGCGACTTCGCCGGCGACCGGCGACTGCGGGCCGACCTCGAAGCCGCGGTCGATCTGGGCGTGCAGGGCCTCGACGACGAAGTCGGGCGAGTGGCCGAGGAAGCCGGGACCGAAGCCGTTCAGCAGGTCGATGTACTCGTTGCCGTCGCGGTCGAGCAGGCGCGAGCCCTTCGAGCGTTCGACGACGATCTGGTAGCACATCTCCTTCCACAGCCGGTTGAAGCCCGAGGCGGTGCGCGGGTCGGCGTAGCAGTGGCGGTAGCGCTGGGTGAGCTCCTTCGAGCGCGCGGTCCTGCGCGTGTAGCGCTCGACCAGCTCGGCGATATGCTTCCGCTGCCGTTCGGTCAGGCCCTCGTCGACCGAGCGGTCGATGCTGAGCCCCGGGCCGAACGATTTGCCTTTCTCCTCGGGCTTTGCGGGCTCGGGCGCCGCGGTCGCAGCTGCCTGTGTCGGTTTGGGCGCCGCCGCGGGTGCGGCCGGCGTCCCTCTCGCTGCGGGGGGGGCGGCGGATCCTGGGGTGGCCAGGGCGGCGACCTGTTCGGCGAGCGCCTGGACCTGTTCGGCGAGGGCGGCGACCTGCCCGCCCTGCTCGCCGGGCTGGGGCGGCATCGGCATGCCGGGCCAGGCCATCGGGTACATCGGCGGGTGGAAGGGCATCGGCATCGGCGGGTACGCGGCCGGTGGCGCCCCAGGTGCGGGGGCGGCCGGTGGGGTGGGCATGGGGGACGGCGGTGCCATCGCCGGCGGCTGTGCTTGGGTCTCGGCCGTCGGGGCCGCGGGCGGCGCTGCCGGTTCGGCCTTCGGCTCCTCGGGCGCGGCGAACAGGGAGGGGTCGAGGACGGCGTCGAAGTGGGCGGCCATCGCGGCGATGTTCGGGTGTTCGTCGAGTAGGTCGCGCAGGGTGACTTTGACCCCGAAGGCGGTCTCGAAGGACTTGCTCACCTGGGTGAGCAGGAGCGAGTCGAAGCCGAGTTCGAGGAAGCTGGCGCCGGGGTCGAGGTCTTCGGGTTCGAAACCGGAGAGCGCCGAGAGCTCCTCCCTGATGCGCTCCTCGAGTACCTGGGTGCGTTGCGGTTGTTGTTTCATGACGGGTGTTGCCGGTGGTTCAAAGCCTGGGGCCACACCGCCCGCGGTCGGGCTTGCGGCTGCTGTTGCTGCGGGCGCCGCCCCGGGCCGGGCGGGGGCCTCTTTCCAAAAGCGTTTGCGCTCGAAAGGGTAGGTGGGCAGGGGCACGCGGCCGCGCCTCTCGTAGGCGTAGTAGTTCCCCCAGTCGACGGTGACGCCGCTCGCCCACAGGCCGCCGAGCGTTTTCAGGAAGGCGGACGCGTCGCCCTCCTCGGAGGCGGCGTGTGGCGAGGAGGCGAAGACTGCCTGCTTGGCCGAGCGGTCCGGGTTCTGCTTCGCCAGGGTCGCCAGGGTGTTCCCGGGACCGACCTCGAGCAGCAGGTGGTCGGGCTGCCCCCAGAGGTGTTCGAGGGCGCCGTAGAAGCGCACCGGGTTGCGCAGGTGGCGCGCCCAGTAGTTGGGGTCGGCCGCCCGGTCGGCGGGCCGCGGTGCGTTGGTGGCGGTCGGGAAGATCGGGATCTCCGGAGCCTTCAGGTCGACCCCGGCGAGGACCTCGACGAAGGGCTCGATCACCGGGTCCATCATCCACGAGTGGAAGGCGTGCGAGGTGTGCAGGGGCTTCGCTGTGATGCCGTCGGCCTCGAGCCGGGCGGCGAGCGCGGCGAGCTTGTCGTCCGGGCCGGCGGCGACGCAGAGCTCCGGCCCGTTGATCGCGGCCAGGTCGACGCCGTCGCCGAGGTACCCCTCGAGTTCCGACTCGGGCGCGCGCACCGAGAGCATCCCCCCCTCGGGGAGGTCGCCCATCAGGCGGCCGCGGGCGGCGAGGATGGCCAGCCCCTCCTCGAGGGTGAAGACCCCGGCGATGCAGGCGGCGGCGAACTCGCCGACGCTGTGCCCCACCATGGTGGCCGGCCTGACGCCCCAGTGCATCCAGAGCCGGGCCATGGCGTTCTCGATGACGAAGATCGCCGGCTGCGCGACGACCGTCTGCTTGAGCGCCGCGGCGGCCTCGTCGGGGTCGGTGCCCTCGGGCGGGAAGATGACGTCGCGGATGTCGCGGCCGATGTCCGCCTTGAGGATTTCGGCGCAGTTGTTGATCTGTTCGCGGAAGAACGGCTCGGTGCGGTACAGCTCGCGGGCCATGCCCACCTTCTGTGCGCCCTGGCCCGGGAACATGAAGGCCACCGGCGGGTCGGCCACCTTGGTCAGCCAGGCCTTGCCGCCGGGCTTGGCGAGTTCGGCGGCGGCCTCCTCCGCAGAGCCCGCGACGACGAAACGGCGGTGGGCGAAGGCCTTGCGGCCGACCTGGAGGGTGTAGGCGGCGTCGTCCGGCGCCAGGCCCCGGTGTTCGGCGAACCAGCCCGCCAGGTTGTCCGTCGCCGCCCCGAGGGCGGTCGGGGTCTTGGCGGAGACTGGGAACAGGAACTGGCTCCGGGTCGAAGGGAGGAGCCGGCGGGCCGGCGCCTCCTCCATGACCACATGGGCGTTGGTGCCGCCGACCCCGAACGAGCTCACCCCGGCGCGCCGCGGCGCCCCCTCCGCCGGCCGCCACTCGGCCAGCTCGGTGTTGATGTAGAAGGGGCTGCTCTCGAAGTCGATCTTCGGGTTCGGCTTCTCGAAGTTGATCAGCGGCGGGATCTGCCGGTGGAGGAGCGCCAGGCTCACCTTGCTCACTGCCGCCACCCCGGAGGCGACGTCGAGGTGCCCGAGGTTCGGCTTCAGCGAGCCGAGGGCGCAGAAGCCGCTCTTGTCCGTGCCCTCGCGGAAGGCGCCCGAGAGGCCGGCCACCTCGATCGGGTCGCCGAGCGAGGTGCCCGTGCCGTGCGCCTCGACGCAGGTGATGGTCTCGGGGTCGACGCCGGCCATCTGCTGCGCCATGCGGATCACGTCCGACTGCCCCTCGACGCTCGGCGCCGTATAGCTGTGTTTCTCCCCGCCGTCGTTGTTGAGCGCGTACCCCCGGATGACCGAGTAGATGTGGTCGCCGTCGGCGATCGCGTCGTCGAGCCGCTTCAACAGGACCGCGCCGCCGCCGTTGCTGAACACCGTGCCCGCGGCGCGGTGGTCGAAGGCGCGGCAGTGGCCGTCCGGGGAGAGGATTCCGCCCTCTTGATAGGAATAGCCCTTCTCCTGTGGGACGGTGATGGTGACGCCGCCGGCGAGCGCCATGTCGCTCTGGTTGGTGACGAGGCTCTGGCAGGCCTGGGCGATGGCGACCAGCGAGGTCGAGCAGGCGGTCTGCAGGGTCATGCTGGGGCCGCGCAGGTTGAGCTTGTAGGCGACGCGCGTGGCGAGGTAGTCCTTGTCGTTGCCGAGCTCGGTGCCGAGGGCGCCGACCTGGATGGAGGGGATCCACTCGTCGAGGAACTGCCCGTCCCGGCAGATGTTGGCGATCAGGTAGGTGTCGAGGTAGGCGCCGGCGTAGACCCCGACCTTCCCGGCGTAGGTCTCGGGGTTGTACCCTGCGCGCTCCAGCGCCTCGTGGGAGAGCTCGAGGAACAGGCGCTGCTGCGGGTCCATCATCTCCGCCTCCTTGGGCAGGATACCGAAGAAGGCGGCGTCGAAGCGGTCGACGTCCGCGATGACCCCCTTCGCGGCGACGTAGTTCGGGTCGCTCCGGACCGAGTCGATGTCCACCCCGGCCGCCGCGAGCTGGGTTTCGTCGAGGCGCTCGACGCATTCGACCCCGTCCCTGAGGTTCCGCCAGAACTCGTCGGGCGAACGGGCGCCGGGGACGCGCAGGGCGAGCCCGATCACGGCGATGTCGGGGCGCGAGCTGAGCGCGTTGCTCAGGTTGCGAGTGTCGCGGGGGCGGCCGCCGGTGCCCTCGATGCGCTCGACCAGCGAACGGATGGTCGGCAGGCCGAAGAGCTCCTCGAGGCTCACCTCGATCCCCAGTTCGGCCTCGAGCTTAGTCTGTACCTGGGCGATCTGCAGCGAGCGCCCGCCGAGCTCCGAGAAGGGGTCTAGGGCGCCGACCGTCTCGATGCCCAACACGTCCTCCCAGAGCGAGGCGACATCGCGTTCGAGGCCGGGGCGAGGGAGCGTGAAGGCTTCGGCGAGGTCGGGGCGGCGGCGGCGCTGGGCCTTCACCTTGGCGAGGATGGCGGCGGCGCTGTTCAGCTCGGCCGGGATGCGGGCGAGCGTCTCGAGGCGGCTCGCCAGTGCCTCCCCGGGCGGCGCCGGTGCCGGCCGGACGTTGTCCGCCGCTTTGTTCGCGACCGTGCCGGTGCCGCCGGCGGGCGAGACCTGTACGCCGGCTGGGATCTCGTAAACGACGGTTCCGTCCGGTTGCTCGGTGCGCCCGGTGACAGGGATCCCCTTGAGGAACTGGCAGATCGGCTGGTTGCGGTCGGTCGCCCGGTGGCGGATGCGCAGCCCGGGCGCGCCGCCGCCCGCCGCGTCGCGGGCGGCGAGCTGGTTGATCAGCTGGTGTTCGACCCCGCGGCCGAGCACGCGGCAGCTGAGCAGGAAGCCGTCGATGTCGAGGCCGGCGTCGTCGCGTCGGCCGAAGACGGCACCGGCCAGCCCGTAGTCACCGAAGCGGTCGCGCACATGGACTGCCAACAAGCTGTCGCCCTCCTCCAGCCGGCGCCGCAGCTCCCCCTCCGACGCTGGGGCGGGGGCCGCGTTGAACTGGTTGGTGCGCCGGGTGAGCTGGGCGAGGCGCGCGAGGTCGGCGTCGGCCGCCGGCGCGAGGTCGACCTCCAGCTCGAGCCCGTCGAGGAAGGCGTCGAAGCTGGGCGCCTCCTGCTTGGCGCGGTTGCGGGCGGACTCGCTCCGGTACAGCGAGGTGCGCCTGGCGTCTTCGGCGGTGCCGGCGGCGCGGTCGAAGGGCCAGAGATGGGCGATAAACTCGGGGAAGAGCGCCGGGTCGGCCGGCGCCTGGACGGAGAGCACCTCCGGCAGCGCCGCCCGCACCTCGGCGCACTCGACGGGGTTGTCGTCGATGAACAGGAAGCTGTCGAGCCCGAGGTTCAGCTCGGCGGCGAGCTCGGCGATGTTCTGCGACTTCGGCGCCCAGTTGATGCGCTCGGCGACGAGGTGTTCGGAGCGGTCGATGGCGATGTCGTCGCGTCGGTCGAAAGTCTCGTGGACGTCCTCCGGGCGGTTCTTGCTGCACAGGCAGAGCAGGGCGCCGGCCTGCTGTTGTCCGATGAGCGCCCGGTGGAAGGCGCGGTGGCCGTCGGTCACCCTGACTCCGTCGACGCCCTCCTCGGCGCAGGCGCCCCCCCAGAGCGTGTTGTCGCAGTCGAGGACGATGACCTTGTTGGGCGGGGTGAAACGCATCCGCACCTGGCGGGCGACGGCGCTGGCCAGGGCGGCGAAGAACTCTTCGGAGTAGGGGATGTGTGCCGGGCCGCTGCCCCGCGGGTCGAGCGGCTGGCCGACCGGGTAGGCCGACAGCACCTCGGAGGAGGACAACAGGGTCACGCGCCCCCCGTCTCCCCAGCACTCGGCGAACTGTGCGACCGCCTCGTCGTGGGCCGCCCGGTGGGCGGGGTCGTCGGACGGCGGGCAGGGCACCACCAGCAGCGGTGCCGGGCAGCGGGTGGCCGCCGCGTCGACGGCGCCGACGAACTCGGCGATCCGGCCGCGCGCTTCGCCCTGCGCGCCGCGCAACAGGTCCTCGACCCGCAGCAGGACGATGTTCAGGCCGCCCGTGTTGCAGGACATCTCCGAGGCCGGGTCGAGCAGCTGGGGGAAGACCTGGTCGTAGGGCGTGAACTGGACCTCGGCGTCCAGTTCGAGGGCGCGGCACCAGAACGACAGCACCGTCTCCACCGGCTCGGCGGTGAAGGTCGAGCTGACCATCAGGATACGCTTTGGGTCGTCCGGCATCACTGGGGAGATCGGTGGTGGTCGACCGGCGGCGCCGGTCCGCGCATGTCGGCGAGGGCCGGGAACTCCGACCGCCAGGTCCGCAGGGCGTCCAGGTCGAGCGTCGCAGTCACGACGCCGGCGCCCTCGCCGCCGTCGGCGACGATCTCGCCGTGCGGGTCGACCACCAGGCTGCGGCCGTTGTAGTGGCTGTTCGGATCCTCCCCGACACGGTTGACGCCGACTGCGTAGCACTGGTTCTCGATCGCGCGGGCGCGCAGCAGGGCGACCCAGTGGTCGATCCGTCGCCGCGGCCAGTTGGCGACGTTTACCATCAGCTCCGCGCCGGCAGCGGCCAGGGCGCGGTAGATCTCGGGGAAGCGCAGGTCGTAACAGATCGTCAGGCCGACACACCAGCCGCCCCAATCGAAAGTCCGCAGCCGCTCGCCCGCCGCGAAAGTCTCCGGCTCGTCGCCGGGACCGAACGGCTGGTGTTTCTGATAGCGGGCGATGCCCCCTTCCGGGAAGGCGGCCAGCGCCTCGTTGAAGAAGCGGGCCCCGTCACGGGTGGCGACCCCGCCGATGACGCAGCAGCCCGTGTCGCGCGCCCAGCCCGTCAGCGCCGCGGTGGCGGGGCCCCCACCGGTGCGGGGCTCTGAAGTCCGAGGCGCCGCCATGCTGAAGCCGGTCGAGAACATCTCCGGCAACGCCACCAGATCCCCTGCCGTCGCGGCGAGCGCGTCGAACCGCCCGCCAAGCGAAGCCAGATTGGTCTCCGGCTGCTCCCAGGCGATATCGGTTTGGAAAAGGTGGATCTGCATAGCCCTCGTGCGCGAAAACCCAGCGCTTCGCGTAGATTAATAATTTCCATAATTATAAGATAATTACAAGCAAATATAGAAACTAGATGCCAAAACCGTTGGGTGTGTCGGTGTCTGCCCCCAAAGGCTTTCGGCGCTCCGATTGCTATCGACTGAAATATTCAGATAAAATTAAACTAGCTATAGATTTTGTAGAAAAGTTCGCGTAGATTTTACAGTCAATTCCCAAACTTCGAGTAAATGAGATTTAGAATTAAGAATCTCGCAATTCTATGGCGAGGCTCTGGTGCGGGGCTGCTGTTGGGGTGGTCGAGCGTGTGCTGTCTCGCTGTTGAGGGGGCGGAGAGCCTTGGGGAAGCCGGGGACGCTTCGGCTTTGGAAGATGCTTCGTCGGCTCGCGTCGAAGCCGATTCGGCGGCGCCGTCCGACCCGTTTTGGGGTGGGATGGCGATCCAGGAAATGGCGAGCGCTTGGGGTGGCGAGGAGGCGATGCCCTCGCCCGATCTGGCGCTCAGTGAGGCGGGGGTCGCTTTCGACGCCTTCGATCAACCGCCGGTGGGGGTGGATGGGGAGCCCGACTGGGAGAGCATGTTCCGCGGCGATCCGGTGGAGGCGGACGGTTTTGGCACGGCGGTCCCGCCGGCGCGTTTCGGGTCGCGCTTCGCGTTCGAGCTCGCGACCGAGGTGACCTATGACGACAACATCCTCTACTCGCCCCCGGGCGAGGAGGTGGAGGATGTCGTGTTCCGGATCCGGCCCGGGCTGTTCTTCACCACCGGCGACGCGGAGCGGCGCGAGTTCTCTTTCGCGGCGTTGAGCTATCGGCCGACCGGGGTGGTCTTCGTCGACCTGGGCGACGAGAGCAGTTTCGACCACGATCTCTACGCCGAGTTCGGGCACCGCGGGCCGAAGTTGGACGTCACGCTGGACGCCGGGTTCCGGACCTTGAGCGAGGCGACGGTCGACGTCAGCCAACGCACCGACCGGCAGGAGTTCGACAGCAAGGTGGTGATGGAATACGGGTTCGGCGCCAGGACTGGCCTGCGTGCCGAGGCGGGCTACTCGCTCGAGGACTACAAGGTGTTCGCCGACAACGACGAGTGGCACGCCGACGTCTACCTGACTTACAACGTCGGCGCCAAGACCCAGCTCGGTGTCGGGTATGGCGTCGGGGGCCTGAACCCCGAGCAGGGCGACCGCCAGCGCTACCAGCGCGCCCTCGGGCGCCTCGACTGGCGCGCCACCGGCAAGATCGGCCTCGCGGCCTGGGGCGGTGCGGACTTCCGGAGGGGTGGCGGGGCGAGCGAGACCACCTCGGTTTTCGGTCTGGAGCTCAACGGCCAGCTGCGCGAGGGGACGGTGCTGCGGGTCAGCCTGGGCCGGGACATCGACGCGTCGGCCCTGTTCGGGTCCGAGACCTTCGTGCGCACGGCGGTGGTCGCCGCGCTCGAACAACGCCTCGGCGGCCGCTTCACCGGGGTCATCGAGGTCGGTTACGAGGACTACGACTACGCCGCGGACCCGGGTTCGGCGGGCGGCTCCGGCGGCCGTGAGGACAAGGCGTGGTTCGTGCGGCCGGCGCTGCGCTACCAGCTGCGCGAGGACCTCTCCGCCGAGGTCTTCTACGTGTTCAACGAGAACGACTCGACCCTCGACCCGCTCGACTTCGAGAGGAACCAGTTCGGCGCCTCGGTGCGCTACGATTTCTAACGAACCCTTGCAAGCCATGACGATGACCCGATCCCATATCGCGCCCCTCCTCGCCGCCGTCGCCCTCGCCGCCCCGGCGCCCCCAGCGGCGGCGGCCGACAACTACCGCGTCTCGCCCGGCGACATCGTCCAGGTGAGCGTGTTCCAGGAGAAGGATCTGACCAGCAGCTACCGGGTGATGGCCGACGGCACGATCAGCATGCCGTTGATCGGCTCCGTCCGGGTCGCCGGCATGCCGTCCAGCGCCGCGTCGGCGGCGATCCGGGCCAGGCTGCTCGACGGTTACCTGGTCGACCCGCAGGTGACCCTGCGCGTCATCGGCTACGCCAAGATGCGCTTCACCGTGCTCGGGCAGGTGGCGACGCCGAAGTCGCTATCCGTCCCCGCCAACGAGAAGCTGACCCTGCTGCAGGCCATCGCCATGGCCGGCGGGCCGACCCGCCTCGCCAACCAGCGCAAGGTGACGGTGAAGCGCGAGGTCGACGGCGAGCTGCGCGTCCTGGAGTTCGACACGAAGAAGATGGCCCGCGACGGCACCTCCGGCTCCTTCCTGGTCAGGGACCGGGACATCATCACCGTGAGCGAGTCGATTTTCTAGATCCCCCCAACACATTCCCTCGTTATGAACGAAAACTATGCAATCACCGGTACCGGGGAGACCCCCGGCCCCCAGATGATGTTGGCCCCGGCCGCTGTCCCACCGGCAGGCTCGAGCATCGACATCGCGGCGATCGCCGATGCCTTCCGTCGGCGCTGGTGGGTGGTCGCGCTGGCCGCCCTGGCTGGCGGCGTGTTGGCGCTCGCCGCCGCCCTATCCATCGAGCCGGTCTACGTCTCGCACGCCAGCGTCGAGGTCGAGCAGGGCAAGTTGCGCATCCTCGATTTCGAGGACATCAACCCCGAGGACCTGAGCCACCTGGAGGTCCTGAAGACCATCGAGCAGACCTTCCACAGCAGCTCCCTGCTGCTGCGGGTGGCCGACGCCTGCGGGTTGAGGACGCAGCCCGACTTCATGGACCCGTCCGGCAGACCGCACCCGGACTCGCGGCTGGTCTACCTGCTCCGCACCAAGATCTCCGTCGACCTGCGGCGCGGGACGCGGCTGATCGACATCGTCGTCAGCGACACCGTGCCCGAGCGGGCGCGGCTGTTGGCGGCGACGATGGTGAGCGAGTTCGAGCGCTGGGAGGCGGAGCAGGCGAAGCAGATCTCGGAGCTGGCGCATGGCGCGCTGGCCGAGCAGGCCGAGCGGCTGCGCGGGCAGCTGCATGCCTCGGAGAAGGAGCTGCTGGCCTACCGCGAGGAACACAGCACGCTGAGCCTCGAGAGCAAGGAGGGGGTCCTGTTGGAGAAGGAGAAGGCTTTGAACAAGGAGCTGGCCACCGCCAAGAGCGAGCGGTTGCGCCTGGAGGCCGACCTCGAACAGATCGGCGGCGGCGCCGACCCCGCCCCCGAGGTGGTGCTGGCCCTGCCATCGGTGGCGGCGCGGCCGGAGCTGGTCGCCCTGCGCGGGCTGGTCAGCAGGAAGGAGAGCGAGTTCGAGATGGTGAAGAACCGTTACAAATACAAGCACCCGTCCTACATCAAGGTCAGCAGTGAGCTGGAGGGCCTGAAGGATTCGTTGCGCCGGGAGGTGGCGCTGGCCGCGGCCAGCCTCGACAACACCCGCCGCGCGCTGGCGGACAAGGAGGAGGCGCTGGAGGAGGAGCTCGCCCGGGGGCGGGCGGAACTGCTGAGCCTCAAGGAGGTCCTGGTGCCGTATCACGCGATGGTCGCCGAGGTCGAGACCGACCGCCAGCTCTATGCCGGGGTGCGGCAGCGCCAGAAACAGGCGGCCGCCGCCGGCGAGGTCGAGAGCGGCGCGATCACCATGAAGGAGGCGCCGCTGGCCTCGGTCGACCCGGTCTGGCCGCGGAAGAAGCTGCTTCTCGCGCTCGGTTTGATCGCGGGCGTCGCGGTAGGTTCCGGCCTGGTTCTGGCCGGCGAGCTGCTCTGCCGCAGCATCCGGACCGAGCGGCAGGCGGAGCGCCTGCTGGGGATGCCGATGTTGGCCTCGCTGCCCAAGGCGGGGCGCCGGGGGATCGGTTTCGAGCCCTCGGGGACGACCGGAGAGGCGTTCCGGACGCTGCGCACCTCGTTGAGTTTCGTCGGCAAGGGCACCCACGCCCGGACCTATCTGTTCGCCAGCACGCGGGCGGGCGAGGGCGCCGCGGAGTGCGCCGCCAACTGCGCCGCCGCCTTCGCGCGCCAGGGGCACCGGACGCTGGTCATCGATGCCGACCTTCGCGCCCCGGCGGTCGACTCGATCATCGGCGACGAGCAGATCGGGGTGGGTCTCGCCCAGTATCTGAAAGGGGGGGACGAACCCGGGAAGGTGGTCAACACGACGCCGATCGACAATCTCTACCTGCTCGCCGCGGGCGCGGCGCCGGACGACCCGGCGGGCCTTCTGTCGAACGGCCGGCTGGGGCAGCTGGTCGAGGAGTCGAAGCAGTGGTTCCACCGCATCGTGATCAGCGCCCCGCCGCTCGGCGATATGGGTGATGGGCTACCGATCGCCCGCTATGCCGAGTCGGTCTGCCTGGTGGTGGAGGCGGCGTCGACGCCGCGCGCCGAGGTCCTGCGGGTCTGCCAGCTGCTCGGCATGGCCGGCGCCCCGCCGGTCGGTTTCGTGCTGAACGGCGTCGCTCCGGGCGACGGGAAACGCGAGCGGGGGCGCGGCCGTGGCAAATCGCGTGCCCGCAAGACGGTGTTGCAAGAAGCGTGATGTTCCGAAAGACCACACAAGGGAGAAGCTTCGGTGCCGCCGCGTGCCTGGCCCTGCTGTGGTCGGCGGTGGCGCCGGGGGAGACGGTCGTGCACGTCTCCCCGGACGGTCGAGATTCGAACCCTGGCACGGCCTCGAGGCCCGTCGCCACCATCGGCGCGGCGCTGGATCGGCTGCGCGGGGTCGAGGGCGCCCGGGAGGTCCGGCTGGCGGCGGGGCGTTACCCCGTCGGCGCCACGGTGGAGATCGGCCGCGAGGACTCCGGGTCGCCGGCGGCGCCGCTGCGGGTCGCCGGTTCCCCCGGCGAGGTGGTTTTGTCAGGCTACCTGCCCATCCCCAGCCGGCGCTGGTCGGAGGTGCGCGACACGAAAGTGCTGGGGCGGGTCGCCGGCCCCGTGCGCGGGCGGCTGATGCAGTGTGAGTTTTCCGGCGACGACCGCCTGCGGCTCGGCGGGCTGAGCCGGCGGGGGTTCGACGCCGACGAGCGCCGCGGCCGCGCGCCTGCCATGCTCTACATGGGGCGGCGGCCGATGGGGTTGGCGCGCTGGCCGGACACCGGGACGGTCGTGGCGACCGAGGTGTTGGAGGCGGGGCCGGTCCGCTACGGGGTCGATGAGGAGGGCTGGCGCCGTTTCTGGGGCGAGGGGGGGACGTTCCGGATCGCTGGCGACCGCGTGGCGCGCTGGCGCGA
>JANQMB010000180.1 GCA_028280355.1 Verrucomicrobiales bacterium | reverse complement strand
GGTGGTGGCGGCCACCACCGCCAACGGCGGCAAATGCTACAAGCCCCGCCTGGTCCACAAGATCGTCGAGGACGGCGTCGAGCAACGTCAGGACGCGGTGCTGCGATATGACCTCGCCCAGGAGGGCATCCCGCCGGAGAAGATCGAGCTGGTCCGCGCCGGCATGTGGGACGTGGTCAACGCCGCCGGGGGCACGGCGCGACGCGCCCGCTCGGAGATCGCCCAGGTATCGGGCAAGACCGGCACCGCCCAGACCGGCCGCAAGCGGGACAACGGCGACAATGAGACCAACGCCTGGTTCATCTCCTTCGCCCCGTATGACAAGCCCAAGCTGGCCGTCTGCGTGATGGTCGAGAACGGCAAGGCCGGCGGGGTCGTCGGCGCCCCGATCGCCAAGAAGGTCATCGACGAGATCCTTTCGATCGAGAAATACGACTACGTGCCCCCGGACGCGCCCGTGGAGGAGGCCGAGGGGAATTTTGACTTTGTGGAACTCGTGAGCTTTGATGCAAACCCCACCGAGGCCTTCGTCGGCGACGACGACGGAGACGATGGATCCGCGGTCGCCGCCATACCGGCGGCCCCGGTGCGGACTGCCAGCAGGACGCAGGGGCCAGCACCAACCGTGAAAAAGGCCCCGGACCGCCGGGGCTCGGTGAAGCCGGTGAGGAAAGCTCGCAGGGGCATCCTCAGCCGGTTCCGGCGAAACCGGTAGGGGCGGGTGCCCCAGCCGGCCCGACGGGTGCCACAGACTAGAAAAATTAACCCAAGGACAGTGCAAACGCCGTCCCAACCAATTTCCAAGAATGATAAAGAGGCTCAGGAAGCCTCGCTCGGGGGATACGTCGAGCGAGGGATACAAGATTATTGTCAGTGTCGAGAAGATTGAGACCCGCGTCGCCCAGCTCAAAGAAGGGCGCCTGGAGGACTACACGATCGAGCGCGTCGGCGACGAGAACGTCGTCGGCAGCATCTTCAAGGGGCGGGTGAAGAACATCGAGCAGGGCCTCAAGGCCATGTTCGTGGATATCGGCACGGAGAAGAACGCCTTCCTCCACTTCTGGGACGCGATCCCCGCGGCGCTGGAGGACGGGCTCGAGGCGATCAGCCGCAAGAAGGGTGGCAAGAAGCCGCCGAAGCGGATCCAGTCGAAGGACATCCCGAGCATCTACCCGGTCGGCTCGGAGGTGCTCATCCAGGTGAGCAAGGGGCCGATCGGCAACAAGGGGCCGCGGGTGACGACGAACATCTCGCTACCCGGCCGCTACATGGTCCTGATGCCGCTCAACGACCAGTTCGGCATCTCGCGCCGCATCGAGGACCCCAAGGAGCGGCAGCGGCTGCGCAAGATCACCGAGAAGATGGACGTGCCGGAGGGCATGGGCGTCATCCTCCGCACCGTCTGCCAGGGGCAGCGCGCCCGCTACCTCATCCGGGACCTCAACATGCTGCTCGACCAGTGGTACGAGATCGACGAGCTGCGCGAGAACAACAAGGCGCCCGTCTGCGTGTTCCAGGAGCCGGACCTGGTCGAGCGCACGGTGCGGGACTTCCTCACCGACGAGGTCGCCGAGGTGCTGTGCGACGACGAGGAGACGGTGGGGCGGATGCAGGACCTGGTGGGCAAGATCTCGCGCCGCTCGAAGAAGCGGGTGAACTACTTCCCGACCAAGCAGCCGATCTTCGAGCGTTTCAACGTCGAGCGGCAGATCATCAACGCCTTCGACCGGCAGGTCTGGCTGCCCTGCGGCGGTTACATCGTGATCGACGAGACCGAGGCCCTCATCTCCATCGACGTCAACACGGGGCGCAACAAGGGCAAGGGCAACGTCGACAAGATGATCCTGCAGACCAATCTGGAGGCGGCGGAGGAGGTCGCCCGCCAGCTGCGGCTGCGCAATATCGGCGGCCTCATCGTGGTCGACTTCATCGACATGAAGAGCCGCAAGGACCAGATGGCGGTCTATCGCCGGATGCGCGAGCGCACCGACGACGACAAGGCGAAGACGCAGGTCCTGCAGCTCTCGCAGCTCGGCCTCATGGAGATGACCCGCCAGCGGCTGAACGACAGCCTGAGCATGTCGATGTACAACCCCTGCCCGGTCTGCGAGGGAAGCGGGCGGATCAAGTCGGCGGAGAGCATCAGCGTCGAACTCCAGCGTCGCCTCACCGACCTGCTGCAGCGTTCGCGCGACGACCTCAGCGACCTGATCATCGTCGTGCACCCA
The DNA here is from genome assembly GCA_028280355.1 of Verrucomicrobiales bacterium. Classification (GTDB taxonomy): domain Bacteria; phylum Verrucomicrobiota; class Verrucomicrobiia; order Verrucomicrobiales; family DEV007; genus JANQMB01. The sequence goes on along the minus strand of JANQMB010000180.1, from coordinate 3,711 downwards.
GAGATCATGCAGCGCCTCAAGACGGAGGACTCCGAGCACCTCGTCGACCTCGAGCGGCGCCACCGCGGGCGGTTGACGTTCCGCAGCGACCCGGCGCAGCACCGCGAGGACTTCACGATCACCAGCGCCGAGACCGGCAGGAAGATCAAGGCCTAGGCGGTTGTCCGCGCGTCGTTTTTAGTCCGCCCGACTGGGCCTCCGGGAGGGGCGGCATCTTGCCGCCCTGCTGGGAGCGCGTCGACAGGCGGCAAGATGTCGCCCTTCCAAAGCCACGTCGGCGACGTCCGCATAAGCGCGGGGCTCCACACAGCCCGTTGCTGCCCCCCTTTCGCAAGATATAGCCGAACCTGTATCAGCCCCGAGGGGATCGGGGAGCGCGGCATCTCACGACCGCTATGCCGAGCGCCAGCGCCGTGGCGGCGAGGGTGAAGACGTCGCCGAAGCGCGCGTAGAAGGTCGTGGGCGGGCCGCCCGGGATGCTCACAGACTCCGGCAGGGCGGCCTCGATGAAGGTGCTGCCGCTATCGGGGTCGAGCACCTTGCGGACCCCGCCGGGTGGGCTGACCCAGCGGTCGTAGAGGCTGCCGGCGCTGTCGATCAGGCAGGTGACCCCAGTGTTCGCGCAGCGCGCCATCGGTCGCCGGAGCTCGATGCAGCGGAACAGGGCATTGGCCAGGTGCTGCTCGGAGGCGGCGCTGTGCCCGAACCAGGCGTCGTTGGTGACGTTGACGATCAGTTGCGGGCCGGGGCGGACGAAACGGCGCGCCAGGCGGCCGACAGTGTCCTCGAAGCAGACTAGCGGGATCACGCCGTACGGCTCGGGCTTCGCCATCGACAGGGGCTCGGCACTGGTGCCGGGTTGGAAGTCGACGCCGAGCGCGCTGGGGACGAGGTCCTCGAGGAAGGGGAGTTGCTCCCGGAAGGGGACGAACTCGCCGAACGGCACGAGGTGGATCTTCCGGTAGCTGCGCGCGGAGGCCGCCTCGCCGCGCAGGGCGACGATGGAATTGAAGATGCCCTCGCCGGGCACCTCCTCGTTCAGCCCCAGCAGCAGTTCGAAATCCCCGACCGCCAGCAGCCGGTCGAGGTAGCCCGCGTTGTATGGGTCGTGTAGGGAGTAGGGCAGCGAGCTCTCCGGCCATACCACCAGGTCGAACTCGGCGTGTTCGAGGTAGCGGGTGGTCATCCGCCAGTAGCGGTCGTAGATCTCGCGCGCGGCGGCCGCGTCCCACTTGTCGTCCTGCGGCACGCCGCCCTGCACCAGCAAGATCCGGACGTCGACCGTCTCCTCCGGGCGCTCCGAGAGCTTGCCGGTGCCGTAGTAGAACGCCCCGACCACCAGCAATACCGCGGCGGCGAAGTCGAGGTGCGCCCGCAGCCGGCCGCCGCGCAGCTCCCGGGTCAGCCGCAGCAGCACGCCGGCGGCGACGCAGGCGCAGAACGCGGGCATGAACGCCACCCCGATCACCCCGACCAGGTCGGCCACCTGGACCATCACCAGGTCCTCGTGGAGCGCCACGCCAAGGCCGTTCCAGCCGAAGCCGCTCAGCAGCCAGCCGCGCAACCACTCCAGGCCGCACCAGGCGCCGGCGTTGGCCGCGGCGGCGGCGACGCTCTGCAGGGCGGGGCGGATCGCGTACTCCCATGGGTCGCGGCTCGCCGGGTCGACGGGCTCGTCGACGAAACGGGGGCGCCCGGCAGTCGCGGCAAAGGCTCCCCAGAGGCCGAAATACAGCGCCAGGTAGGCTTGCAGGGCGAAGCTGGCGGCGAAATGGATCTCGTGGTTGTGATAGAGCCAGGAGAGGTTGATCACGAAGAACGCCAGCCCGGCGAGGTAGCCGAGGCCGAAGCCGCGCAGGGCGCGCCGCCGACCGCCCACGCCGGGGCGGGGGAACCAGAGGGCGAGGAGCAGCGGCGCCATCCACACCCAAACCAGGCCGCCGAGCCCGAAGCCTGGGAAGCAGAGCGAGAGCAAAGCCCCGGAGGCCGCGGCGGCGAGGGGCGGGAGCAGCGTGTGCCGGAAGCTCATGGGCACCGCCGGAAGGTTGTGCTCAGGCGAGGCGTTTGTCGATGTCCTCCTGCAGCCACCCCCAGAGCGACTCGAGCGAGGCCGCCGTGTCCGCCTTCACCGCCGCCAGGTCGCCCCCGGCGATCGCCTCCGGGGCGGTGTGGCCGAACAGGTAGTATTTGATCTTCGGTTCCGTTCCGGAGGGGCGAACGGCGAAGCGGCGTCCGTCGGCCAGCTGGATGAACAGCATCTTCTCTTTCGGGATCGGGTCGCCCTCGGCGTCCGACAGGTCGTCGGTGGCGAAGTTGGTCATCGAGACCACCTCGGCCCCGTCGCAGGCGTCCGGCGGCGACTCGCCGTAGCTGGCCGCCAGGCGGGCGATCTTCGCGGCCCCTTCGGCGCCCTCGAAGACCTTGTTGGTGTTCAGCTCCGTGTAATACCCGAACTCCCGGTAGACGTCGTCGAGCAGCTCGGGGAGGGTCTTGCCCAGCGAGGCGGCGTAGGCGGCGGTCTCGGCGAACAGCACCACGGCGCCGTTGCCGTCCTTGTCGCGGGTGAAGTCGCAGGCCAGATACCCGTAGCTCTCCTCGCCGCCGAAAGCGAAGAAGGTCCCGCCCTCCAACTGTGCCGCGCGAGCCTCGGCGACCCCGAGGTCGCGGTATCCGGCGAGGACTTCGGCGGGCAGCGAACGCTCGTATTTGGCGAGCTTTTGGCCGATGTATTTGAAGCCGGTTAGGGTGTCGAGAACCTGAACCCCGAAGTGCTTGCTGATCGCCGCCTGCAGCTCGGTGGTCACGTAGGTCTTGATGACCACCGCGTTGGCGCGGTTGGAGCCGTCGAGCACGCCGAGGTCGAACAGCGTCTTCAGGCGGTAGTAGAGCAGCAGCGAGCCGATCTGGTTCCCGGTCAGCAGCGCCATCTCGCCGGCGGCGTCCCTCACCGCGACCCCCATCCGGTCGCAGTCGGGGTCGGTGCCGATGACGATGTCGGCGCCCTCGCGCTCGGCGAGCTCGATGCTCAGCTTCAGCGCCGGCGCGTTCTCCGGGTTGGGCGAGGCGACGGTGGGGAAGCGCCCGTCCGGGGTGTCTTGCTCGGGGACCGTGAGACACTGGAAGCCGAGGTCGCGCAGCAGCAGCGGCGCGTGCACTCCGCCAGCGCCGTGCAGGGCGGTGAAGACCACCTTTAGGGAGTTGTTGTCCTTCACCATCCCCGGCTGCAGGAGCAGCGCCTTGACGCGGGAGAGGTATTCCGCGTCCACCTCGGCGGGGACCTCGGTCACGGAGCCGCGCTCGGCGTCGGGGAGGGGCTCGTAGTCCTCGGAGGCGATGGCGTTCACCTCGGCGATGATGCCGTCGGTGTGCGGGGGGACGATCGCCGCACCGTCGGCGAAGTTGACCTTGTATCCGTTGTCGTGGGCGGGGTTGTGGCTCGCCGTGACCATCACCCCCGCGTGGCATCTTAGCTGGCGGATCGCGAACGACATCACCGGTGTCGCCCGGTGGCTGTCGAAGAGGAACACCTCGGCGCCGAGGTCGGCGGCGATCCGCGCGCACAGCTCGGCGAAGTCGCGCGAGAAGTGGCGCGTGTCGTGGCAGAAGACGATGCGCACCTTCTCGCCCTCGCCCCTCTCATCTAGCCAGCGCTGGAGGTAGGTCACCAGCCCCCGGGTGGCACGGCCGCGGAAAATGGCGAGGAAGCCATCG
>JANQMB010000178.1 GCA_028280355.1 Verrucomicrobiales bacterium | reverse complement strand
GTCGTCGAAGGAGGCATCGGGATCGTTGAAGGGGGTATAGTCGAAACTCGGGGCGCCGGTGAACCCGTCGACGGTGTGGCTGGCGGCCTCGATGCGGCCGGCGACGCCACGCTCCCAGCTCTGCACCACCGGCCCACGGGCGATGCTGGTCACATGGCGATCGCTGTCACGACCGAAGACCGCTCGAAACTCCGAAGCGGAAACGTCGGCCACCTCACCGCTCACGTCGGGGCGGCCGATTGTGTAGCTATGGATCTCGGTTCCGCTGTAGCTGACCGAAACGCTCTGTAGGCGGCCGTGGGAATCGTAGTTGCGATCGACGGTATAGGGGTCAAGGGCGCTACCGGCCCTCCAGTCGACGACATCCAGCCGCCCCTTGACGTAGCTGAGATCTCGGGTGCCGGAGGTGTCGGTGACCTCGTCCACCCGGCCGGCCCGGTCGTAGGCGTAGGTGTAACCCCCGGGGACGGTGTTGAGGGTACCAAAGCTCCCAGAGCTGACCGGAGGCCAGGTGATGGAGGTCAGATCCATCGCCCCGTCCTCCGAATACCCCATGGCGACGTTACCCCCGCGCCCGATCGTGTAGTAGTCGAGCAGCCCACCAGCGCGGTAGGTGGCCGCCGGGTCGCTGCCGACATCGTAGTCGTGCTTGGTCTTGACCCCGGCGGCGCTGAACACCTGTCGGGTCGAAGAGCCGGTATCCGGATCGAGGGTCTCAATGAACCCGCCCCCGGTCGCCTCGACGCTGCGCCCGTGCTCGACGAGGTCGGGGCCACTGGCGGTGGTCGCGGTGCCGTCGAACGAGCGGGTGTAGGTCTGGCCTTTGAGCGACAAGGTCTCCTTACCGCCCGCGAAACTCTGCGGCGCGTCCAGCAGTTCACCGAGCAGGGGGTCGGTGACCGAGGTGAGGCGGCCAGCGTCGTCGAAGGCCACGCCATAGGTGGCGGTCCCGACCTTCAGCGACGCGCCGCTCACTGAGCCGTCGGCGCGGAAGGTCGGATCTAGGGTCAGTTCGGGCATCCCGGCACCCGAGAGCTGGGTGAGTTCGGGTGCGCCGAGATTGTTGAAGGTGACGGTCTCGGAGCGGTAGACCGTGCCGCCGCGCGCCCAGGTGGTCTGGACGGTGTTCGCCCCATAGTTCGGGGTGCGGGTGATCACCTCCTCATCGACGTTGGTCGTGATGGTGACTTGGCCATTCGAGGGGTCGGTGAGGACTTTCAGAACCTCGCGGGACGCCGGTTCGTCGCTGACCGAGATGACAGTTTTGATCTTCCCGCCCTCGATGCTGGTGCAGGACTCGACAAACCGGTCATCCGCCCAAAGGAGTTCGTCGTTCTTATCGACATCGACCCCGGACCTGGTGATGTGGCCGGCGGAAGACCAGGGTTCCGTCTCTTGGATGGTGCGCCTGCCCGACGCGTGATGGGTCTTCGCCCTGTTGATCGGCGAGCCCGAACCCGGAGGGTTCGAGAGACCCACCTCGCCGAAGGCGACGCTCGTGGAATCGACGCCCCCCGCCGGGGCGGTGCCCGGCGACTCGACGACGCAGAGGCGCCCCCAGAAGTCCGTGCAGGTGCGCTGGAACGCGGAGGGCAAACCGGCGATGCTCGCCCCCGATTGGAGCAGGCCGTCCGGTGTGACGGAGTAGCCGCCGTCCCCATTGGTGCCGCCGAAGGGGATCGCCCCCGCGGTCGCGTCTGGGGCGTCGTCGATGCTGGTGATCGTGCCGCCCTCCTTCTCGATCAGCGTCCTGACCTTCGTCCCGAGCAGCCCGCTGCTGCGGTCAACCTGAACCTCCGCGCCGCTGTAGACCGCCTCGACCACGTCGGTGATGCCACCCACCGTCGCGCTCGTCTGGATCGGGCGGCCCGAGCCATCGGTCTCGTAGTGGGAGCTGAGCGGCCGCCCGGACAGGTTCAGACTGCCGTCGACCCCGCGGAGACCCGGGAGGTAGCTGCGGGTGCCCGCGGCGTTGTTCCAGGTGAACGCGGTCACGCGGCCGAGCAGGTCGCGGGTGGTCGCGGCGGTGATTTTGCCCAGCGGGTCGGTGGCGGTGGCGATCCGCTCCAGCTGGCCGTCATAGGCCCAGGAGGTTTCGCGGCCGGTGGTATAATCGGCCGCCTTCAGCGGTGCCCCCCAATCGGTGGTGTTCCCCTGCCCTGCCGGCGTCGACCGACCCGCGACCTTGAGTTCCGTCCCGCTTTGCAGAAAGAACGACTCGACATCGGTCACGTAACCGCGGGCGTTCTTGCTCGTCCGGCTGCGCGAGCCACTGGTCACCGCGTCGCCACTCAGCCGGCCATGGCTGACGGTGGCGACGGCCGAACCGTCCCCCGGAGCCGTCCACTCGTACACCGAACCCGAGCCGTCCTTGTTGCTCCCCCGATGGGGCAAGCCCGGCAGGCCCGACTGGGAGATCGCCCCCGAAGCATCCCCATACCTGATCTCGCTCCAATCCGTGTGGCTATGACCCATCGAGCCGACCTGACCATTGGGCGCGGTGTAGGTTTTGACGGTCTTGTCGACATTGCTCCACTCCTGCCAGACGGTGCCGATACGGTTCCCATTGAAGGTGTACTCATAGGTGAGCGGGGAGCCGACCCCACCCCCTGCGGGGGGGCCACCCCCCTGGATCGTCATCTGCCACTGCCCCACCCGGCGCGTGATGATCAGACCATTTGTCGACCATTCGAAATAGGCGTCAGGCTGGTCGGGGTAGTCGATGGTGTACGAGAGGGGATACAAGATCCCCGGTAGCCCGAAGCCAGTCCAATTGACCGTCCGCGCGTTGGGCGCGGGGTAGGATACCGACCCGATGTAGCTGTTGGATGGGGAGGGGCCTGGTTCGAACATCTTATGGGTCAGCGTCCCCCACCAGTGGGTGAGGTCCGAGGCGACCTTGCTGGTGCTCAGCTCGGCGCCGTCGACCGATTCGCTGATCGTCACCTCGTATGCAGGGTCGACGGCACCGCCCGCATACGCACCCCTGGCGACCACCTTGGAGTAGACCGAGCCCCCCCCGCCGCCCGCCGCCCGCAGGGAGAACGTCAGGTTGTCCTCATCGTCGCTGGCGAGCAAGGCGTTGCGCCCGATCTCGTACACCTTGTCCCCATCGGTGATCTCCAATTTCTCCTCAGCAGGATCCACGGCAGTCCCGGGGTACGCAGTCGTCGCATCCGGGTTGGTGATGAGGAGGGTGCGGATGAGGTTGGTCTCATCCACCGCGACCAACTGGCCAGGGATCCGGTTCACCGGAGCCGCGTTGGTATCGCGCCGGTAGACTTTGACGATGTTCGAGTAGTGCCCGTTGCAGGTGATGTCGACGATGAGATCCCTCGAGACCACCTGCCGGATCCGGGAGAGATCCCATGCCCGGATGAAATCGGAGGAGAGGTCGTTGACGTTGGCCTGGTCGCCCGGGTCGGGATAGAGGTCGGGGAGATCGGCACCGCGGAGTCCGGAGGTCGGCTCCCGAGAGGTTTCATAGACGACATGGAAATCGGTCGCCGGCCCGATGAAGCGCAGGTTCGAGCTGTAGTCGAAACGGATGAAGTTGTTGGATCCGCCCAAGAGCGGGACATTGAAGCCGAGGACGCCGCTGCTGCTCAACGGCTGGGGGAGGATGTTCCCGCCGGCCTGCGCGTATTGGGCTTCGTCGATCTTCGCAAACATCCGGTTGCCCGGGGATATCCCGAGCCAGCCTGTCACGTCGCCGGAATCGAAGCCGGCGCCGAGGTGGATGCCGAAGAGCATGCCCGGGGCGGGATGTAGGGCGACCTCCCCATCTCCGGCTGGGCGCGAGCGAACCGCTCCCGCCCCCTCCAGCGCCTGCGCTAGGGATCTCGCCGGAACGTTGGCGCCATTGTTGTTCAGCCCCTTGATAAACTGCGGGACAAATGCCGCCACACTCTCCCTCGACAGATGGTGTCGCATAAAGGGGTTCGCATTCGGATTGTGTTCGAAGCGTTCGTAACTTCTGAGGAAATCGGTATTTGGGTTCGGGCCATTCTTGGTCGTCTCGTACGCCTTCTGCAGATCGAACCCCTTCACGAAAATGTGGTTGCGGTATATCGGTCCGATTGGATCGGTGTTATCGACCTCCACCTGAGCCCACTCCGCGTTGATAAAGTTGACCACCGGGACACTGCCTGAGGCGAGATCCACCCAGGTTTCGTCATCCGTGGTGTTGTTGCCTGTCGATGGCTTGGCATCGGTGAGGATGCCCCCGCTACCTACAGCTTCGACAAGGAAGGAGCCGTCCAAGGGATCCCACTCCGCAGGGGCGGTGTACCCCCCTGTCCCCGAGGAAGTAGGGTCGGGGTGCTGGGCAGCGGTCCAATCGTTGCGGGTCAAAACCACGACGTCCCCGTTGAACTGACCGCTGACGTTGGGTATCGCATCGGTAAGAACAACGCTGCTCTGGTAGACGACTGTTTTGGCCACATCGATCCTCTCATCGTCGGGACCGGGGCCGATATCCCAGGTGCCATTGAGCGTCGCCCAGCTCGTCGCCCTCGGGTACTGACCATTCTCAGACGACTTCCCGTATTCGGAGATCGCCCAACTCTCGCTGCTCCCCAAACCGTAGCCGTTAAACTCGGTGTTTGGGGTCTCGTCCTCGCCAGGAGATGAGACCTCTTCATATCCGGAAGGCGGATCCTCGCCTGACGAAGAGTAGAAGTAGCCGAGCGTCTTCTTCACCATCAACGCCCGATGCGTCCACGGCAGGGTCTCGAGGCGCAGGATGTAGGTCGCGAGGCGGTAGAGCACCTCGTGGTAGTTGTCCTGGTCGGCCA
>JANQMB010000139.1 GCA_028280355.1 Verrucomicrobiales bacterium | reverse complement strand
TTCAGCTTGAAGTCGAATTTGAAGCCCCCCGCCCCGTCGAGGGTCACGAGCCCCCCCAACCGGTAGGTCTGCTCCGGCTCGGCCAGCAGGGCTTTGTAGATCGCCTCCCCGAGCTGGCGCTGCGCCGACTGCGAGGGGTGCAGCACGTCGATATTCCCGTTGTTGTGGGTGTGATAGCTCTCCGCGAGGTTGGCGTGGTAGGCCGCGATCACCTCGGCGTCTGTCGCTGAAGGTTCGGCTCCACCGGCGCGGGTGGTGACGCTGGCGAGATCGAAATAGAAGACCCCCATGTTGGCGGCGAGCTCCTTCAGCGCGCTCGAGTAACGCAGGGTGTGGGCCATGGTCGCCAGTTCGTCCGGCTCGCCGAGGATGGTGGTTGGGCCGAGGAAGATGGGGTCGCATCCCTGCGCGCGCGCCAGCCTGGCGGACTCCGCGTAAGCGCGCAGGTAGTCCCGCAGCGGCTCCTGGGCGAAGACGTCGTTGATCCCGTATTCGATCGTCAGCAGGCTCGGCTTGTTGGCGAAGGCGTCCGTGGTAGTGCGGGCCAGGGAGTGGAGGGCGATGCGGCCGCCGAGCCCCATGTTCTCGAGGGTGATCTCCGGGCCGGCGGCGGGGTCGGCCTTCTCGGGCTGGCCGTCGAGCGGCTGGATGACGCGGATGCCCCCGGTGTAGAAGAACAGCTTCGCCAGCTCGCTCGCGAACACCCCCTCGTAGGCGAGCAGCGTATCGCCCTCGTGCTCGTCGTGGCTGACGTATCGCGTGACGCTGTCCCCGATCGAGACGAGGTGGACGGGCGCGCGGCGCTCCAACCTCCCCAGCGCGTTGGGTAGGTATTTCTCCAGGCGCTGGCGCTGCTCGGCGCTGATTTCGAAGGTCTCCTCGGCCTCTAGCGCTACCTTGATGGCCGGCCCCTCCCCCGGCGGGGGGGTGGTGTCCTGCGCCGACGCCGGGCCGCCGAGGCAGCCGAACGCGATCGCGAGCGCCCATCGTGGCGCCCGAGCTCGGATGTCGCTCTCCATCGTGGTGGTGATAGTGTGCCCCGTGGGGCGGAGGGCATCGGTCGGGTAACGGTTACCCTCTAGTCAAGATCGGCACAAGTGACAGAGTTTTTCCTGTCGGCGGGGGTGCGGGGTCGCGCCTGCCGGGCTGCCCGGCTTGAGGCTGGCAGCGCGATATGGGATCTGCTAGGTGGGGATCAGGTTCTTCACCGCCTCGCGCTCCTCGCGCAGCTCGGCCACCGAGGCGTCGATCTTGGCGCGTGAGAACTCGTTGATCTCGACGTCCTCGACGATCTCCCAGAGCGCGCCGTCGCTGCGCACGGGGAAGGAGGCGATCAGGCCCTCGTCGATGCCGTAGCTACCGTCCGAGCAGACGCAGACCGAGTTCCAGTCGCCCTCCTCGCTCATGTGCGTCAGGTGGCCGACGCTATCGACGATGGCGTTGGCGGCGGAGGCGGCCGAGGAGGAGCCGCGCGCCTCGATGATGGCGGCGCCGCGCTTCTGCACGACGGGGATGAACTCGTCCTTCAGCCAGGCCTCGTCGCCGATGACCGAGTCGGCCGGCTTGCCGCCGATCGTGGCGTTGTAGAAATCGGGGTACTGGGTGGCGGAATGGTTGCCCCAGATGGTCATGTTGCCCACCTCGTTGACGTGCGCGCCGGCTTTCTGCGCGAGCTGGGTCTTGGCCCGGTTCTCGTCGAGCCGGGTCATGGCGAACCAGCGGTCGTCCGGCACGTCCGGCGCGTTGTTCATGGCGATCAGGCAGTTGGTGTTGCAGGGGTTGCCGACCACCAGCACGCGCACGTCGGAGGCGGCGTTGTCGTTGATCGCCCGCCCCTGGCCGGTGAAGATCTTGCCGTTGATGCCGAGCAGATCCCCCCGCTCCATGCCCGCCTTGCGCGGCACGCTGCCGACCAGGAGCGCCCAGTTGGCGCCCTTGAAGCCGGCGTCGAGGTCGCTGGTGGGGTTGATCTTGCCCAACAGCGGGAAGGCGCAGTCGTCGAGCTCCATGCAGACGCCCTCGAGCGCCTTCATGCCGGGCTCGATCTCGATCAAGTTGAGGTTGACCGGCTGCTCGGGGCCGAACATCGCGCCGGAGGCGATGCGGAACAGGAGCGAGTAGCCGATCTGGCCGGCGGCGCCGGTGACGGAGACGGTGATGGGATCCATTTGCTGTAGTCGGTGATCAGTGAGAGGTCAGTTGTCGGGAGAGTCGGGCACGAGCCCGAGGCGCCTTTCGATGCCTTCACATAGGGCGTGGATCAAGACTTTTTGTGCCTCCTGGATACGGGCGGTCACCTCGTGCGCGACGGTGATCTCGATGTCCGCTGCCCCCGCGGTATCGCCCCCGTCGCGCCCGAGCAGGGCGACGGTCTGCAGGCCGGCCGCGTTCGCCGCCTCGATCGCGGCCAACACGTTCGGCGAGTTGCCGCTGGTGCTGATGCCGACCAGGACGTCCCCGGGTTTGCCGAGGCCCTCGACCTGGCGGGCGAACACGTGGTCGAAGCCGTAGTCGTTGGCGGTGGCGGTCAGGAAGCTGCCGTCGTTGGTCAGCGCGACACCCGGCAGCGAGCGGCGGTCGTCGCAGAACCGGCACAGCAGCTCGGTCATGAAGTGTGAGGCGTCGGCCGCGCTGCCCCCGTTGCCGCAGGCCAGGATCTTGCCGCCGGCCTCGATCGCCCCTGACATCACCTCGACGGCGGCTTCGAACTCGGCCGCGCGGCCGCGCAGCATTTCCAGCGCCTCGACGGCGCCATCGATGGAATTTTGTAAGATGGACAAGGAAGAAGTTTTGGAGTGTTCAGTTTTCAGTGTTCAGCAAGAAGGGGCGAGTTCCTGAACCGGATGCCAGTCTCTTGCTGAAAACTGAAAACTGCAAACTAACAAACTCCGCCGCCGTAGGCGGCGGCTACCATATCGCCCCCGGCGCGCCGACCTCCCATTCCTCGACCAGTTCGCGGGGGAAGTCGTCGAGGAAGCGGGACGGGCGCTGCATGATGTCGCCGCTGCGGGAGCTCGGCCACATGTAGGGGTAGAGCAGGTAGAGCTCGTCCTTGGCGCGGGTGACGGCGACGTAGAACAGGCGCCGTTCTTCCTCGAGGCCGCTCTCCTCGGCGTCGTCCTCCTCGATCACCCGGGCGTTGGGGAACATCCCCTCGGTCAGCCAGATGACGAACACCGCGCGCCACTCCAGCCCCTTGGCCTGGTGCACGGAGGAGAGGGTCAGCGCCTCGGACTTGTCCTGTTTCTCGCCCCCCTGCGCCGGTTCGCCGTCGACGCCGGCGAGCAGGGCGAGCTGTTCGAGGAAGGCGGCGGGTTCCTCGAACTGCTCGCTGTAGCGCGCCAGCTGGTCGAGGTCCTGCATGCGGTTGTCGTAGTTCGGGAACTTGCTGCGCATGTAGTCGTCGTACACGCCGTGCACGACGGAGTTGATCATCTCCCGTGGCGCGGCGAGCTCCCCGCCGCCCGGGACGAGCTCGTCCATGGTTTCGGCGAAGTCCCTCCAGCCCGCCTTCGCCTTGGCCGGCACCTTGAAGCCGAGCAGCGCGTCCGAGATCGCGCCCGGCGGGGATTCCCCCTTCGCCGCCGGGCTCGCCAGCCACTCGCCCCACAGCTTCCCGGCGCCCACCGCGCCGATCCCGGGGAGCATGCGGACGATGCGCTTGAAGGCGACCTCGTCGCGGCGGTTGACCGCCAGCTTCATGAAGGCGGCCACGTCCTTGACGTGCGCCTGCTCGAAGAAGCGCAGGCCGCTTGTGATGTTGAAGGGGATGCCGCGGTTGGTGAGCTCCATCTGCAGCTCCATGGCCTGGAAGTGGGCGCGGTAGAGCACGGCCATCTCCTCCAGCTCGATCCCCTCGTCGCGCAGCTCCAGGACCCGCTGGGCGACGAAGGCCGCCTGGGTGCCCGGTTCGTTGACCGGCACCAGGGCGGGCAGCTGCCCGCCGCCTTTGCGGTCGGCGCGCAGGTTCTTCTCGAACTGCTTGCGGTTGGCGCGGATGGCGTGGTTGGCCAGCTCGAGCACCTCCGGCACCGAGCGATAGTTGGTCTCGATCTTGTAGACCTTGGCGTCGGGGTAGGTCTTCGGGAACTCGAGGATGTGCTCGAAGTCTGCGCCGCGCCAGGAGTAGATCGACTGCGCGTCGTCGCCGACGACCATCAGGTTGCCGTGCTTGGCGGCGCAGAGGTCGATCAGCTTCGACTGGATGTGGTTGGTGTCCTGGTACTCGTCGACCAGCACGAACTGGAACTGGGCCTGGTAGTGTTCGGCGATCTCCGGGTTCTCTTCGAACAGTTTGACGGTGAGGGTCAGCAGGTCGTCGAAGTCGACGTTGTTGGCCTCCAGCTTGCGCTCGGCGTAGGCCTTCCGGACCTTGGCGAGGTCGCCGCCTAGCTCGGAGAAATAGGGGTAGCGGGAGTCGAGGACGTCCTCGAGGTCGAGGCCGGTGTTGTCGGCCAGGCTGAAGATGTTGGCCACCACCTCCGGCTTCGGGAAGCGCACCTCCTTGGTGTTGACCCCGGCGGCGGCGATGGAGGCCGCCATCAGGTCCTTCTGGTCCTCGCGGTCCATGATGGTGAAGGAGCGCCCCAGCCCCACCTTCTCGGCGTGGCGGCGGAGCAGGCGGCTGCCGATCGAGTGGAAAGTGCCGCCCCAGATGGCGCGCGTCTCGTGCGGCACCAGCCCCTCGACCCGCTCCAGCATCTCGCGCGCCGCCTTGTTGGTGAAGGTCAGCAGCAGGATGTTCTCCGGCGCGATACCGTTGTCGAGCAGGTAGGCGACACGGTAGGTCAGGGTGCGCGTCTTGCCGCTGCCGGCGCCGGCGATCACCAGCGAGGGGCCGAGCAGCGAGGTGACCGCCTCGAACTGCTGCTCGTTGAGCTCGGCGCGGTAGTCGATGGAGCCGCCGGAGCCCGACGGCGCTGCCCGTTCGATGGTGTAGCTGCGCGCCATTTTGGGGCTAACGACCCGCGTCGATCTTAGCGGCATGGTCCTGGAAGTCGGCCAGCTCTCTGCGGATCACCGGGAGCAACAGGTAGACCCCTAGCAGGTTCGGCACACACATCATGAACAGAGTGGCGTCTGCGAAGTTGAGGATGTTCCCCAGGTGCGAAGCTGCCCCCACCACCGCGAAGCCGCAGAACACGATCTTGAAGGTCACGCTGACCGCCCTCCTGTTTCCGAACAGGTAGCCGACCGCCTGCTCGCCGTAGTAGGACCAGGTGATCATCGTCGAGAATGCAAACAGGAAGACGGCTACCATCAGAACGTACGGGAACCAGGGCAGGACGGTGCCGAACGCCTCCGAGGTCTTGACGATCCCCGCCCCGGTTCCGATGTCGGTGCCGACCTCGTAGACGCCGGTCGAGACGATAACTACTGCGGTCATCGAACAGACGACGATGGTGTCGACAAAGGGCTCCAGGAGGGCGACGACCCCTTCGCTCGCCGGCTTCGAGGTTTTGACGGCAGAATGCGCTACGGGCGCGGACCCCAACCCTGCCTCGTTCGAGAAGGTCGCGCGCCGCATACCCTGGACAAACACTCCGATGATCCCTCCGACTACGGCGGATTTAGGATTGAAGGCCTCGCCGATGATCGTGCCGATCGCCGCGGGGATCTCACCGAAGTTGGCGATCAGGACAACCGTTCCGCCGAGCAGATAGATGATGCACATCGACGGGACGAGTTTCGAGGTAACCGCGGCGATACTTTTGATCCCACCGATGATCACCGCTCCGACGAGGACGGCCATGATGACGCCGAAGATCCAGCGGCCGTCCCCGTCAGGATCCTTGAACACCACTTCGTAGATGAGCGAGCAGCTCTGGTTCACCTGATACATATTCCCCGCCCCGAAGGCGCCGAAGATGAAGGTGATCGCCGAGAGTCCGGCGAGGATGAGGCCGAGCGTCCCCAGGCCGCGCTCGGCAAGGCCGCGTTTCAGGTAGTACATCGGCCCGCCATGCACGTTCCCCTCGTCATCGATCTTCCTGTATTTCACCCCGAGCGTGCACTCGGCAAACTTGGTGGACATTCCGAAGAAGCCGATCAGGATCATCCAGAACGCGGCTCCCGGACCGCCGGCGCTGATCGCTACCGCGACACCGCCGATGTTCCCCAGGCCCACCGTCCCGGAGAGAGCGGAGGCCAGGGCTTGGAAATGGGTGATCTGCCCCGGGTCGTCGTCCTTTGAGTATTTTCCCCGAACCGTCCTTAGCGCCAGGGAGAAGGCTCTGATATTGATGAAACCGAAATAGAGGGTTAGGATCACGGCCGCGATCCCCAGCCACAAGATCACCCACGGCACACCGACCCCTCCGATATTGATCGGGGCGAACATAATCTTGCCGGTGACGTCGGCCGCGGGCTCGAAGAACTCGTTGATGGCTTCGTCGGCGCTCTTCGCGCCCTTTTCGGAGCTTTCCCCGGACGCGAGGCCGGACGAAATCGCGAAGAGCAAGGCGCTCAGCAAACAGCGGAGGCGACGAAATCGGGGGGACAGTCGTGTTCGATCCATGGCGGTTTTTGGGAGGCAGCCTAGGCGTCGCCGTCCCCCCCTGTCGAGATATTCTTAAGGGATCTTAAAGAAAAGTTGGCAAGCGCCCAGGTTCCCTGTATCCACCTTGCATTCCTGGATCGTAACGCCTAAGAACATGCCGCGTTAACCGATGCCGTCAGCAGCAAGCTCCATCGTCTCGTTCTACCGTTCGTCGATCGGCAAGAAGCTTGTCGTGGCCATCACCGGGCTGGGTCTGGTCGCTTTCCTGTTCGGGCACATGGCGGGCAACCTGAAGGTCTACGCCGGGCCCGACAAGATCAACAGCTACGCCGCCTGGCTCCACTCCATGCCCGCCCTGCTCTGGGCCGCCCGCCTCGGGCTGCTTGCCTGCTTCTTCGGCCACATCGTCACCACCGTCCTGCTGGTGAAGCAGAACCGCGCCGCCCGCGGCGAGGTCGGCTACGCCTACAATGCGACCGTCCAGGCCAGCCGCGCCTCGCGGACGATGATCTGGAGCGGGATCATCATCCTCTGCTTCGTGATCTACCACCTGATGCACTACACCATGTGCATCGGCAACGAGTACGAGAGCGCTAGCTACATCGACGCGGCCGGGCGCCACGACGTCTACAAGATGCTGGTCGACGGCTTCAGCTGGTTCCCGGCCAGCGCCTTCTACATCGTCTCGATGGCGCTGCTCTGCTGGCACCTGAGCCACGGCTTCGCCAGCTGCTTCCAGACCCTCGGGCTGCGCGGCGAGCGCTCCTGGCCCCTGATCAAGGCGGCCGGTTACGGGGTCGCCGCGGTCATCTTCATCGGCAACTGTTCGATCCCGATCAGCATCATGGCCGGCTGGGTGAGCTACTAGACCGTCGCGCCCGAAAGGATATCGCCAGCACCCTCCCACCAACCAACTGGATGAGCGAACGAGTCTCCGACACCCCCGACGCCAGGATCCCCGAAGGGCCGATCGAGTCCAAGTGGTCGAGGCACAAACGGGAATCGAAGCTGATCAACCCGACCAACCGGCGCAAGTACGAGGTCATCGTCGTCGGCTCCGGCCTGGCGGGCGGGTCGGCGGCGGCCACGCTCTCCGAGCTGGGTTACCGGGTGAAGTGTTTCTGCTATCAGGACAGCCCGCGCCGCGCCCACTCGATCGCCGCGCAGGGCGGCACCAACGCCGCCAAGAACTACCAGAACGACGGCGACAGCGTCTACCGGCTGTTCTACGACACGGTGAAGGGCGGCGACTTCCGCTCGCGCGAGGCCAACGTCTACCGCCTGGCCGAGGTCAGCGCCAACATCATCGACCAGTGCGTCGCCCAGGGCGTGCCCTTCGCCCGCGAATACGGCGGCCTGCTCGACAACCGCTCCTTCGGCGGCGCGCAGGTCAAGCGCACCTTCTACGCCCGCGGCCAGACCGGCCAGCAGCTCCTGCTCGGCGCCTACCAGGCGCTGCAGAAGGAGATCGCGGCGGGCGGCGTGGAGATGTTCCCGCGCACCGAGATGCTCGACCTGGTGGTGGTCGACGGCCACGCCAAGGGCATCGTCGTGCGGGACATGGTCAGCGGCGAGATCAGCAGCCACGCCGCCGACTGCGTGATCCTGGCCACCGGCGGCTACGGCAACGCCTTCTTCCTCTCCACCAACGCCAAGGGGTGCAACGTGATGGCGGCCTACCGCGCCCACAAGCGCGGCGCCTACTTCGCCAACCCCTGCTACACCCAGATCCACCCCACCTGCATCCCGGTCAGCGGCGATTACCAGTCGAAGCTGACCCTCATGTCCGAGTCGCTGCGCAACGACGGCCGCATCTGGGTGCCGAAGAACAAGGGGGACGTCGGCAAGCCCGCCGCGCAGATCCCCGAGGGGGATCGCGACTACTACCTGGAGCGCAAGTACCCCTCCTTCGGCAACCTCGCGCCGCGCGACATCGCCTCGCGCTCGGCCAAGGAGGCCTGCGACGACGGCCGCGGTGTCGGCCCCGGCGGGCTGGGCGTCTACCTCGACTTCGCCGACGCCATCGGCCGGCTCGGCAAAGACACCATCTCCGCGCGCTACGGGAACCTCTTCCAGATGTATGAGAAGATCACCGGCGAGGACCCCTACACCCAGCCGATGCGCATCTACCCGGCCGTACACTACACGATGGGCGGCCTGTGGGTGGACTACAACCTGATGAGCAACGTCCCCGGCCTGCACGTGCTGGGCGAGGCGAACTTCTCCGACCACGGCGCCAACCGCCTCGGCGCCAGCGCCCTCATGCAGGGTCTGGCCGACGGCTATTTCGTCATCCCCGCCACCCTGCCCAACTACCTGGCCGACCAGAAACCCGGCTCGGTGGCGGCCGATGCCCCCGAGTTCAAGGCCGCCGAAGACGAGGCCAGGGAGCGGGTCGCCAAGCTGCTCGGCGTCGGCGGCACCCGCAGCGTCGACTCCTTCCACCGCGAGCTCGGCCTGCTGGTCTGGGACAAGTGCGGTATGGCGCGCAACGACGCCGGCCTCAAGGAGGCCTTGGAGAAGATCCCCGAGATCCGCGAGTCCTTCTGGAAGGAGGTGCGCGTGCCGGGGAGCGGCGAGCAGCTCAACCAGGAGCTGGAGAAGGCCGGCCGCGTCGCCGACTTCATCGACTTCGCCGAACTCCTTTGCCGCGACGCGCTGCACCGTGAGGAGAGCTGCGGCGGCCATTTCCGCGAGGAGTACCAGTTCACCGAGGACGACCCCGAGGTCAGCTCGGGCTACACCAACGAGGGCGAGGCCAAGCGGCGCGACGACGACTACGCCTACGTCGCCGCCTGGGAGCACGGCGCCGGGGGCGAGCCGGTGTTGCACAAAGAATGGTTAGAGTTCGAAGACGTCAAACTCGCCACACGCAGCTACAAGTAAGTGTTAAGTTTTAAGTGGTTAAGTTTTAAGCAAGAGGCCATGGGGTCCAGCACGCCATGGCTTCAGCTGAACCACGTTCTTGCTTAACACTTGAAACTTAACACTTAAAACTCGCCTTCATGAACCTCACCCTCAAAGTCTGGCGCCAGGGCGGCCCGAACCACAAGGGCAAGATCGAGACCTACCCGGCGGAGGATATCCCCGAGGAGGCCTCGTTCCTGGAGATGCTCGACATCGTCAACGAGCGCATCATCACCGACGGCGGCGAGCCGATCGCTTTTGACCACGACTGCCGCGAGGGCATCTGCGGCGCCTGCTCGCTGACCATCAACGGGGTGCCGCACGGCAGGGAGTCGGCCATCACGACATGCCAGCTGCACATGCGCAAGTTCCGCGATGGCGACACCATCTGGGTCGAGCCCTTCCGCGCCCGCGCCTTCCCGGTGCTGCGTGACCTGGTCGTCGACCGCTCCGCCTTCGACCGCATCATCGAGGCCGGCGGCTACATCTCAGCCCGCACCGGCTCCGCCGTGGACGCCAACGCCACCCCCGTACCCAAGGCGGACGCCGACGAGGCCTTCGAGGCCGCCGCCTGCATCGGCTGCGGCGCCTGTGTGGCGGCCTGCAAGAACGCCAGCGCCATGCTCTTCGTCTCGGCGAAGGTCAAGCACCTCGGCAACTTCCCCCAGGGCCAGCCGGAGGCCAAGCGCCGCGTGCTCGCCATGGTGCGCCAGATGGACGAGGAGGGCTTCGGCAACTGCACCAACCAGTACGAGTGCGAGGCTGTCTGCCCCAAGGAGATCACGGCCGAGTTCATCGCCGACCTGAACCGCGGCTACGCCAAGGCGTCGCTGGAGGAGACTCTGGGCTAGGGTTTGGAGATCGGGGGCCAGGTACACCGCATCCGGAGATCGCTCGCAAGCGAGCTTCCTACACCGGCTTCTCCGCAGATCTTGTAGGGAGGCCGCTCGCGGCCGATGGGGGGCGGCGCAGCAGCCAGCCGTCGCCCCACCCAAACTGGCGCCGGCGGGCGAGGTGCTCCCTAGAACCGCCAGGTCCAGGCCAGGCCGGGTTTCTCCAGGTCGAACAGCACGAAACTGACCGTGTGGTTGCCGATGTCGCGCGAGACCGTCAGGTGCTCGTCGACGCCGCTGTAAGAAATCATCGCTGACCAGTCCCCGCGCCGGACGTGGAGGCCGCCCACCGGGCGCAAGTCGTTCAGCGCCTCGATGTAGGTCGCCCCGGCGTAGGGCGAGAAACTGAAGCCGCCCCACTCCCCGAGGTGTTTGCTCACCGTGCCGTAGTAGGACTGGCTGCTGACGTCGCCGAAGTCGTCGTTGCTGGTGCCGAGGATCACAGCGGGGCGCCACCCATCGTTCTCGGAGATCGCCCGCCAGTTGCCGGCGAAGGTGACGTCGCCGGTGAGCGGCCGGTAGTCGGCCCCGACGCTTAGCGACTCGATGATCTCGTAACGGAAGGTGAGGAAGATCTGCCCGTGGTCAGGTTTCTCGGGGATCCAGCGGAAGTTGAGGAGCCCGCCGAGGCGCTCCTCCGGCCAGCGGAAGATGTCGGGGGTGCCGAGGAGGCTGCCGGGGCCGCCGTCCGCGATCTCGCCATCGAAGCGGCCACGCACGGTGCCGCCTTCACCGGGTCACATCACTCAGCTGGGGACCTCGGAGGTGTTCGCGAAGGCCGACTCGGCGGCGAAGGGGCCGATGGCGAGCAGCAGGATCAGGAGGGGGCGGAGGCGGTCCATATCTCTATATGGGGGGAAAGGACCGTCCCAGAGCCAGGGCACCATAGCAAGCGAAATCCCATTGCGGCCGGCGGGGCGCACACTAGGATTCTGCGAAGCTCCACCGGGGGCTCTCGCGATGGCTATCGGACAAGAGATATCCCTGCCCGACAACGGGCTGCCACGGGTGGTGGTGGTCGGCGGAGGGTTCGCCGGCATCAACTTCGCCAAGCACATGCGCGGGGCCGGCTACCAGGTGGTCCTGCTCGACCAGAACAACTTCCACCAGTTCCAGCCCCTGCTCTACCAGGTCGCCACCTGCGGCATCGAGCCGGACGGGATCATCTACCCGCTGCGCAAGCTGTTCGAGAAATACAGTAGCCATTTCCGCTTCCGCATGTGCCGCGTGGAGCGCTTCGACACCGGGAGGAAACGGATCTACACCGACGCGGGCGAGCTGGGCTACGACCGCCTGGTGATCGCCACCGGCAGCGTCACCAACTTCTTCGGCAACGCCGGGCTTGCGAAGCACGCGATCGGGATGAAGGACATCCGCGAGGCCCTCGACATCCGTAGCCTGATGCTGCAGAACCTCGAGCGGGCGGCGGCCACGCCGGACGCCGCCGAGCGCGACGCCCTGACCAACTTCGTCATCGTCGGCGCCGGCCCCTCCGGCGTCGAGACGGCGGGCGCCCTCGCCGAGTTCCGCGCCCATATCCTGAAAGGCGACTACCCCGACCTCGACGTCGAGCTGATGAACATCTTCCTCGTCCAGTCGGGCGACTGCGTGCTCAAGGGGATGTCCGCCCACGCCAGCCGTCGCGCGCTCGACGACCTCCGGCACCTGGGGGTGGAGGTCGTGCTCGGCCACCGGGTCGAGAGCTGGGACGGGCTGGAGGTGCGCACGGACGCCGGGCTCGACCTTCGGGCGCGCACCCTGATCTGGACGGCGGGCGTCGAGGCCTGCCCGCCGGGGGGGATCGGTGAGGACGGGGCAGCCGGCGGTGGGCGGTTGAGGGTGGACCGGTTCCACCGCGTCGCCGGATACGATGGGGTCTACGCGCTGGGCGACGTCGCCTGCATGAGTTGCCCCGAGTTCCCCTCCGGGCACCCGATGGTCGCCCAGCCGGCCATCCAACAGGGGCGCAACCTGGCGCGCAACTTCCAGCGCGAGCGGCTCGGCAAGGCGCCGCGGGAGTTCCGCTACCGGGACAAGGGGGCGATGGCGACGATCGGCAAGCGGCGGGCGGTCGCGGACATCGGCAAACTGCAGCTCGGCGGCTTCCCCGCCTGGCTGATGTGGTGTTTCGTCCACGTGCTGTTCCTGGTCGGCTTCCGCAACAAGCTCCTGGTCTTCACTGGCTGGGTCGCCAACTACTTCACCTACGACCGCGGCAACCGTTTCATCGTGCGCCGCTTCGGGGAGCACTGAGGGTTTGCGCGCGGGGCTTTCCCGCGCATGCTGCGCGCGAGATGTCCGATTCCACCCCAGACCCCCACCTCGAGCTGCCGCGCGACGTCGTCCTGGTCGACCGCTGGGACACCTCGGCCCTGCGCGCGGTGGTCGACCAGCGCTGCCATGCGGGTCGCAAGCCGTCCCACCTGTTCCTGGGGAAGGCGGAGGCGACGCTGCTCCGGGAGCACCTGGGCGACGCGTTTGGCGAGGACGCGGTGGCCACCTTCAACGACCTCTACTACATGGGCATGCTGGTGGTCGAGCTGGACACCCCGTCTTGCTTCAGGGTCGCCGGGGAGAAGTTCATGGACAAGATCGACCAGAGCGGCGTCGACCCTGCGCGATGGAAGGGCGACGACTTCTCGGAGTGGGAGCTGTACTTCGACTAGGGCGCATTCACGCAATGATGGTATAGGGCCGGGTGCGGGCGGCAGGATGCCGCCCCTCCCAGGGGCATCGCGTCCACCGGAGGGGCGGCATCTTGCCGCCCATGGGGTAGGTGTCCCGATCGTCCCGGATCCGCCGGAGGCCGCTAACCGAATAGCTCGAGCTGTTGTCCTCCGCCATCGGGCGGGCGCGGCGCGAAGCGCACCCCCGCCCCGATCAGCCGCACGGCCTTGCCCCCGCCGCGCATCCAGGCCTCCTCGAGCAGGGCCTCGAACACCTCGCCCTGCGGACCGGGGCAGCGCTGCTCGGCGGTGGTCTGTTGGAAGTCGGCGAATTTCACTTTGACGAAGACCGAGCGCACCGCGCGATCGGTGTGCTTGGCGGCGAGGTCGCCGGCGAGTTCGCCGACCAGCGCCGCCAGCTCGCGTTGCCCCTGGTCGATGTCCGCCAGGTCGCTGCCAAAGGTGCGCTCGTTGCTCAGCGACTTCCGCTCGCGGTCGGGGTTCACCCCTCGCCGGTCGACCCCGCGGCACAGCTCCCAAAGCGTCACGCCGAACTTCCCGAACCGCCGGTGCAGCTCCCCCACCCCGATCCCCTGCAGCTGTCCACAGGTCTCGACCCCCATCTCCCCCAACCTCTCCGCGGTCTTCCCACCGACGCCCCAGATCTTGCGAACTGGGAGGCTCTCCATGAAGGCCGCGACTTCGGCCGGCCGGATCTCGAACTGGCCGTCGGGTTTCCGCCAGTCGCTGGCGATCTTCGCCAACATCTTGTTCGGCGCGACCCCCGCTGAGGCGGTCAGCCCGGTCTCCGCCCGGATCCTGTCGCGGATCTCTCCGGCCAGCGCCCCGGCCGGGGTGGCCCGGTGGCTGACGTCGAGGTAGGCCTCGTCCAGCGACAGGGGTTCGACGAGCTCCGTGTAGCCGAGGAGGATCCGGCGGATCCGCGCCGACTCCGCCCGGTAGAGGTCGAAGCGCACCGGCAGGATGACCAGGTGTGGGCAGCGTTCGAGCGCCTTGAAGGCAGGCATCGCCGACCGGCAGCCATACTTCCTGGCCTCGTAGTTGCAGGTCGTCAGGACGCCGCGCCCCCCCGGGCGGCCGCCGACGGCCACCGGTCTGCCAGCGAGCTCGGGGCGCTCGCGGATCTCGATGGCCGCGTAGAAGCAGTCCATGTCGATATGGACGACCTGGCGGTCCTCGGGGCGCGTTGCCGTCGGTTGCATCGGCGTCGGGATTGGCGATAATGGCGCGGCTCCCGGGGCCTTTGACAAACGAATTCCCGCAACCCATCGACCTTCCCATACCATGAAACTGCTACAGACCGTCATCCTCAGCGCCTCCCTGGCCTCCGTCTCTTGCGCCCAAGACGAGGGCAAGCCCACAACCGGCGGCGGCGCCAAGGCCGAGGTGTCGGACATCCGCATCGTTATCAAGACGGACAAGGGCGACATCGAGGGCAAAATCCTGGCCAGCAAGGTGCCGATGACCGCGGCGAACTTCCTCAACCTCGCCAAGCGCCACTACTACGACGGCATCACCTTCCACCGGGTCATCGCGGACTTCATGATCCAGGGCGGCGACCCGACCGGAACCGGCCGTGGCGGTCCGGGCTACAAATTCGCCGACGAGTTTCGCGCCGACCTCAAGCACGCCGGCCCGGGGGTGTTCTCGATGGCCAACGCCGGTCCGCGCACCAACGGCAGCCAGTTCTTCATCACCCACGTCGCCACCCCGCACCTCGACGGCAGGCATTCGGTGTTCGGCGAGGTCACCAAAGGGCAAGACGTCGTCAACAAGATCGCCAAGGGCGACAAGATCCTCTCCATCGAGATCCTCGATTCGACCGACGCCCTGTTCGCCGCCCAGGCGGACAAGTTGAAGGCGTGGAACGCGACGCTCGACAAGGAGCACGGCGAGCGGCTGAAGAAGAACGCAGAGGCCGCGAAAAAGTAGCCCCCCTCAGGGTTCCTGGATCACCACCCGCAGTTTCAGGAAGGCACCGCCGCCGGTCGAGGGCACCCTCGCACGGCGGTGTTCGATCGTGCCGGCGCCCTGGCTCAGCAGGATGTCCTCGAAGCCCGCCGGGCGTGAGGGGTCGTCCCTGTCGTACCAGGACACCAGGTCGGAGGACGCAAGCGGCTCCACCGACACGTCCGCGCGCCCGGTGTCGATCGCGTAGTCGAGGGTGAGGTAGCCGCCGGACTCGGTGGCCTGCGGCCCCCCGTAGACCCCGGTCGTCGGGTCGAGCCCGGCCGCCTCAAGCCCGTATTCGTAGGCCTCGATCAGCCCGTCGCCATCGTGGTCGCCCCCCCTGTCGGCGAGCGTGCCGACCGGCAGCCCCTTGGCGGCCTCGGTCCGCGAGGCCCAGTTCGCGTAGTCGTTGGCGGTGGTCTGGACATCGGTCCCACCCGACCACGGCAGGGCGCCACCCGCGGTCGTCGCGCGGATGTAGAGACGCTTCGTGGCGATCGTCCCAGGCGTGTAGAGGTATTCGCCCCCGCCGCCCGCGAGGGGGGCGGGCGAGCTGTCGCTCAGCTCGTCGGTGTTGATCAGGCTGATGTCGTCGAAGAACCAGCCGTAGGCGGCGCCGGTGCCGCTAAAGAAGTAGCCGGCGGTGGGCTGATAGCTGAACCGCAGCTGGATGTGCCTCCCCTCGTAGGCCGCCAGCGAGACGTCCTTCTGCGAGAAGCTCGTCTCGGAGACGGTGTGGTTCCCGCGCTGTCTCCAGACCAGGTCCCAGGTCTGGCCGCCGTCGGCC
>JANQMB010000054.1 GCA_028280355.1 Verrucomicrobiales bacterium | reverse complement strand
GCGTACTCGACCACCGCGGCCTCCCCCCGCGGGGTGCCGCGCATCTCCTGGAGGACCTGCAGCATCCCCCAGCCCTGCCCCCGGTAGCGTTCCGAGGGTTTCGTTCCCTCGCCCTTGAAATTGACGTAATCCATGAGCGCGTACTTGCCCTTGCCGGTGCTCGCCACCGCATAGAACCGGCCGCGGATCAGGGGGCGCTTGCCGGCCGCGACGCTACCCAACATCTTCGGTAGCGCGGACTCGAGGCGGCGCAGGATGAACTCCGTTTGGAGCGGGATGGTGTCGTGTAAAAAATCGCGCAACTCCCTCATTTCTGGGGTGTTGTGTGCCGCAATGAACTCTTTTCGGGAGCCCCATGGGCAGGCGCGTGACCGGGCGACCTCCGGCACTGCGGCACCGCGTCTCTCGAGGTAGCGGACGAGGGGGGGGAAGCTCTCCTCAAAGGGGCCGCGCCTGTCGGCGTGATACCAGATGAAGTGGCCGATCCCGAGCGAGGCGAAGTACTCGCCCCGGTTCCAGCTCGTCAGGCCGGCCACCGTGCCGCCGCACTCGTTCTTCCAGATCTGCTTGCCGATCTGCTTCGCCTCGGCCGGGGAGAGCCGGATCTTCGCCCCGCCGCCCGACCGCGCCGCCCTGGGGCTCGCGCCCCCGCCCTCGGGGGTGCAGGCGGCGATGCTCAGGCTCAGACCGAGGGCGGCGGCGGAGATTCGAGTGGTGGTGGAGGGGCGCATCGTCGTCCAAACAAAGCGCAAATGGCGCGTGTCGCGACCGCTTTCGCCGGGTGGCGGGGGGCGGCTTATTGACGTTGGACAAGCGCGGCTCCCTCAATAGCGTAGGCGCCTGACATGATCGTCTTCGCCCCCCGTGAGACCGACCCCCGCGAAACCCGCGCGCCGCTGACGCCGGACACCGCCAAGAAGCTCGTCGAACTGGGGTTCACCGTCCGGGTCGAGTCGGGCACGGGCGCCCGGTGCGATCACCCGGATCCCCAATACCGGGAGGCCGGCGCCGAGGTGGTGAACGACCGGGCCGCGGCGTCCGGGGAGGCCGACTTCGTGCTCCGCGTGCGCAGGCCGGAGGAGGGCGAGATCGCCGGGCTCAAACGCGGCGCCGTGCACATCAGTTTCCTCGACCCCTTCAACGAGCCCGCGACCCTGGCGGCGATGGCCGCCGCCGGCGTCACGGCGGTCAGCCTGGAGATGATCCCGCGCACGACCCTGGCGCAGAAGATGGACGCGCTGAGCTCGCAGGCGAACATCGCCGGCTACACGGCGGTGACCTACGCGGCGGACAGGCTCAACAAGATCTTGCCCATGATGATGACGCCCGCCGGCACCATCTCGCCGGCGAAGTTCTTCGTCATCGGCATCGGCGTCGCCGGCCTGCAGGCCATCGCCACCGCCAAGCGTCTCGGCGCGCGGGTGACCGCGTTCGACGTGCGCCCCGAGGCGCTCGAGCAGGCCGAGTCGCTGGGGGCGAAGGCCCTGCGCATCGACCTCGGGGGGGACACCGGCGGCACCGACCAGGGGTACGCCAAGGAGCTGACGCCGGAGCAGCTCGAGAAACAGCGCCAGGCGCAGGCGAAGGTCTGCGCGGACTCGGACGTCGTCATCACCACCGCCAAGGTGTTCGGCCGCAAGTCGCCGGTGCTCGTCAAGGCGGACGCCGTGGCGGGGATGAAGGCCGGGAGCCTGATCGTCGACCTGGCCGCGGAGTCGGGGGGCAACGTCGAGGGCACGGTGCTGGACGAGGAGGTGGTGACCGAGGGGGGCGCCTGCATCGTCGGGCTCAGCAATTTCGAGGGGCGCGCCGCGACCCACTCCAGCCAGGTCTACTCCGCCAACCTGGGGAACTTCCTCGAGCACTTCTGGGACAAGGAGGGGGGCGCGTTCAAGCTCGACCTGGAGGACGAGATCCTGAAGGGCTGCGTGCTCACCCACGGCGGCGAGATCGTGCACGAGCGGTTCAAAGGGGGGGGCTAGAGAACCGGATGATCGGATGATTAGAGAATTTGTCGTCCCGGGCGAGGCAGGCCCAGCGTCGCCCGGGCAACGGACTGGCCATTTCACCTACTAGCAAAGCTTCACCATGGAACTCATCCTGCTCCTGTTCGCGTTCACGCTCGCCGCCTTCCTGGGTTTCGAGCTGATCTCCAAGGTGCCCTCGCAACTGCACACTCCGCTGATGTCGGGCTCGAACGCCATCTCCGGGATCACGGTGGTGGCGGCGCTCATCGCCGCCGGCGGGACGGAGGGGGGCATCTCGAAGTGGCTCGGGGTCGCCGCCCTCGTCCTCGCCACGGTCAACGTGGTCGGCGGGTACATGGTCACCGACCGCATGCTCTCGATGTTCAAGACCAAGAAGGGCGACTGACCCGGCCCCGGGGCGCCACGCTATCCCCCTAGCAAATCATGGAACTAGCCACCAACCTCGCCTATATCGCCGCGGCGATCTTCTTCATCCTCGGCATCAAGATGCTCGGCTCGGCCGCCACGGCGGTGCGGGGCAACCGGGTCTCGTCGTTCGGGATGCTCATCGCCGTGGTCGCGACCCTGGCCCGCAGCGGCCTCGACTACACGTGGATCGCGGCCGGCCTGCTGGCCGGGGCGGCGGCCGGTGCCGTCGCCGCGAAGCGGGTGCAGATGACCGGCATGCCCGAGCTGGTGGCGCTCTTCAACGGGTTCGGCGGGCTGGCCAGCCTGCTGGTGGGGTGGGCCGAGTTCGAGAAGATCCGCTCGGTGACCTGGGCGATCTACCTGGAGGGGCTGGGCGAGGGTACCCCCGGGGCGTGGTTCTCCGCGGTGGTGATGGTCCTCGCCGTCCTGATCGGCGGGGTCACCTTCACCGGTTCGGTGATCGCGTGGCTGAAGCTCTCGGGCAAGATGGGGGGGACGGCCGTGGTGTTCGGGGGGCAGAAGGCGCTCAACGCGCTGGCGATGTTGGGCCTTCTCGGGACCGGGGCGGCGTTCGTCGCTGGGGCGACCGGCGACTCGGCGGCGACCCTGTTCTACGTGGTGATCGGCCTGGCGCTGCTGATCGGCGTGCTCGGCGTCATCCCGATCGGCGGCGGGGACATGCCGGTGGTGATCGCGCTCCTGAACTCGTGCTCCGGGCTGGCGGCCGCCGCGGCCGGTTTCGTGATCAACAACACGGTCCTGGTCGTCGCCGGGTGCCTGGTCGGCGCCAGCGGCCTGATCCTCACCGTGATCATGTGCAAGGCGATGAACCGGACCCTGGCCAACGTGCTCTTCGGGGGCTTCGGGGCGGCCGGTGGCGGTGGCGGGCAGAAGGTCGAGGGTGAGATGAAGGCGATCAGCGTCGAGGACGCGTATTACGTGCTCGAGGCGGCGGGGAGCGTGGTGTTCGTCCCGGGGTACGGGATGGCGGTCGCGCAGGCGCAGCACGCGGTGAAGGAGCTGGCGGAGATCCTCGAGCGCAACGGCGCCGAGGTGCGCCACGCCATCCACCCGGTGGCCGGACGGATGCCGGGGCACATGAACGTCCTCCTCGCCGAGGCCGACGTCCCCTACGAGCAGCTCTGCGAGATGGACGAGGTCAACGCCATCATGCCGACGGTGGACGTGGCCATCGTCATCGGTGCCAACGACGTGGTGAACCCGTCGGCCGCAGAGGACGAGAGCAGCCCGATCTACGGCATGCCAATCATCAACGTCTTCGAGGCGAAGACGGTCTTCGCCCTCAAGCGCGGCCAGGGCGCGGGGTTCTCCGGCCTGGTCAACACCCTGTTCTTCCGCGACAACACGCGGATGATCTACGGCGACGCCAAGGCCACGGTCAGCGGTCTGGTGTCCCAGTTCGACGACTAGGGACGTCGTCCCAGGGGGCCTCGATACGGGCGATTTCGACGTCCCGCCCCCCCCGGAGTAGGAACGGCCACTGGTGCCCTCGGCGGGGGCGCCCTACCGCGCTGCCGCGCGGAGAATCGTCTCCACCGCTCGCGCAGCGAGGGACGACAAGGGGTTAGGGCGGCCTTGAGCTCGTCCAGGAGGTTCTAGGCGAGTCGTCGTGGGGTCACTTAGAGCCCCCAGTTCAGGGGCGGCTTCGCATTGTCGAGATCGGTAGGCCTGATCTCCCGTAGGCGCCATAGATCGCCAATTCCTCATATTTGATAACCAGTTTCGCAAGAATTATTGAAATTAGGATTGAAGCAAAGGGCAGCTCTGCTATAATTTTCACAATAAATAGCAACCTCTTCATATTTAAGAATCATGAAATTTCTTCCGAATACCATCACTTCCGTAGCAGCGGCCCAGGAAGTGTCCCGGGGTCGGACAAGGGAGGATCGTCTGGAGGTGCTTTCCAAGTCGCGGGCGAACGGGGTGCTCAAGCGTGGCGTCGATATCGTCGGGGCGATGGTGGGGCTGGTTCTCTCGGCGCCCCTGATCGTGGTCTTTGGGGCGCTGATCTACCGGGAGTCGAAGGGGTCGATCTTCTACAAGCAGACCCGCACGGGGAAGGGGGGGAAGGAGTTCACGATCTACAAGCTCCGGAGCATGCGGTTGGACTCCGAGGTCGACGGGGCGGGTTGGACGGTCGAGGACGACCCGCGCTGCCTGAAGATCGGCGCGCTGATGCGCCGGCTGAACATCGATGAGGTGCCCCAGTTCTGGAACGTGCTGAAGGGGGACATGAGCCTGGTCGGCCCCCGCCCGGAGCGGCCGGAGCACATCGTCCGCCTGGAGAAGGAGATCCCTCGCTATCAGGACCGGCACGCTGTGAAGCCGGGGATCACCGGCTGGGCGCAGGTGAACGGCTGGCGTGGCGACACAGATTTGGGCGAGCGGGTGAAGTGCGACATCGAGTACATCGAGAGGGCCAGCATGCTCTGGGACCTGTCGATCATGCTGAGGACTTTCGTCAACCGGCACAACGCCTACTAGGGGTCACCTCAACACGAGCGGCGCCCTTCAGACGGGACGGGTTCCGACGTGTGGCGTCTCTATCGCTCGCAAGCGAGCTCCCTAACGTAAGGAGCCGCGGCCTGTAGGGAGCTCGCTTGCGAGCGACCCGAGTGGCGTGGAGCGCCCTGAGGCAGGTCTACGCAAAGACGCAAAACACGCCGGCCGGTGGGGACGGTGGCGCGGCAACTGAACTCCTATGGGCGGCAGGATGCCGCCCCCCCCGGTGGATTTGATGCCCCGAGGAGGGGCGGCACCCTGCCGCCCACAACCGACGTCCCGGTTCGCCACAAAGATCAAGACGACACCCCGGTGCGCCAATTTGGGGAGGGCGACGGCTTGTTTGTCGTGCCTCCAGCGGTTGGGTTAGGCCGGGTATCAGGCGTCGGGCTGCAGGAAGATCTTCTGCTCCCGGTAGGTGATGACGGCGTCGGTCTCGCGCATGAAGTCGGCGCCGAAGATGGCCCCGTAGTCGCGCATGCCGCCGAGCTGTTTGAACAGGTCGATCGACAGGAGCTTGCGGTTCTCGAACCGCGCGCGCCCCATCTGGAGGCTGGGCACGCGGGTCTCGGCGGCCGGCGCCTCGCCGCCGATCCCGTAGACTTTCTTGTCCATCGGCCCCACGGCACAGCCGCACTCCTTCGCCCAGTCGACGTGCAGGACGGTGCTGCCCGCCCCGGTGTCGATCATGAAGCGGGTGTCTTTCTCGTTGAGTTTGCCGTCGACGAAGATGTGGTTGCCGGCGCGCTTGTATTCGAAGCTCTGGTATTTGCGGAGTTCGAGGAGGTCCTGGACGGTGAGCCCCCTGCACTGGCGCAGGAACAGCTCGCGCTCCGGGCTCCAGTCGGTGATGTATTTCTGATCCTCATCGACGAAGTTGCCGTTGGGCACGGTGACCTTGCCCTTCACCTCGCCCTCCCGGTCGACGAGGTTCAGCTCGACCGAGGTCGCGTTCTTCTTGGCGATGGTCGCGGCGCGCGTCTTGCCGTCCTTGGTCTTGAAGAGGCGGTATTTCGGGGGCTCGGGCACCTCGACCTCGCCCTCGTGGCCGACCAGGTCAGGCCGTAGGAAGATGCGCCCCTCCTTATAGGAGATCACGGCGCGCAGCTGGCTCATGAACTCGGCGCCGAAGATGGCGTCGTAGTCCTTGCGCGCGCCGGGGATGTCTTTGAACAGGTCGGCGGAGAGGAGCTTCTGATCCTCGATCACCGACTGTCCCAGCTTGATCTCCCCGACGCCGGTGATCGCGGCCGGCGCGGTGCCCCCGACGCCCTGGATCACCTGGTCCATCGGACCGACTTCGCAGCCCATGTCTTTGGCGCTCTCGACGTGCAGGACGGTGCTGCCGGCACCGGTGTCGATCATGAACGTGGCGTCGTTGCCGTTGAGCTGGCCGTCGACGAAGATATGGTTCCCCTTGAGCTGGAACTTGAAGCTCTCGTAGCCGCGCAGCTCGAGCAGCTCCCTGATGGTGAGGGCCTCGCATTTCGAGAGGAACAGGGCCTTCTCCTTGTCCCACTCCTTGACGTAGGCCTGGTCCTCCTCGCTGAGCTTATCGTAGGGGAGGGTGGTCGTCTTCCCGTCCGGGAGTTCGAGGGTGAGGGTGGTGTCGGTCTTGTCCACCAGGACGGCCTTGATCGTCTTGCCGTTCGATCCGGTGAACTCGCGGTATTCGGGTTCCTTCTCGCGCCGGGTGATCAGCTGGGACGAGGCGGCGCCGCAGAACGCGAGCAGTGCGGCGGCTAGGGCGATGCGGGTGAGCGGCGTGGCCTTCATAGTGGTAGGTCTGGCGGTGGTGGAAGGGGTGTAGGGTTCAGTAAAGTCCGATATTTCCAGCTCAGCGTCGCCAGGGGAAGATTTTATTCATCAATATCGCCCCCGGGTGTCCGTTCCGCCCGTCGGTTTGGGTTCGACGGCGGCGCGGTCGTTGTCTAGGTTCCCCTGTGCAGGGCACGTTCAGCAACAGGACTGGTTCCCTATGGAGGGTGGGGCTGGCGGCGTCGGGCATCGCCATCTCGGGGCTGGTGGCGCAGGAAGATCCGGCGCCGGCGCCGGCGGCCGGGCGGACGGCGGGGGAGCTGCTGGGGGACGCCCGGGCGGCTTTCGAGGCGGCCGACTTCGAGGCGGCGGACGCCCTCTTCACCGAGTTTGTCGAGACCTACCGGGACGAGCCGCAGGTCGCCGCCGCGATCGAGGAGATCAAGGTCCTGCGGGCGCTGGCGAAGCTGCGGTTGAAAAAGTTCGCGGCGGCGCTGCCGTTGGTGGACGCCTCCCTGGCGGATCCCGATACGCCCCCCGAGGTCGTCGACCAGCTGGCCTTCTGGCGCGGCCTGTGCCTGATGCAGGGCGCCGGCTACCGCGCCGCCCAGGTGGCGTTCGGCGAGTTCTACCGCGACCGCAAGACCCGCCCGGAGCAGCGCTCCCGGTGCCATGAGGCGCTGCTACTGTTTGCCGCCTGCGACACCCTGGCCGGCAGGCATGCCGACGCGGCGGACTTCCTGAGCTGGCAGATGCCCAGGTTGCGCCGCGAGTCGGCCGAGGCTGCGGCGCGGGCGACGGTGATGCTGCTCTACTCGCTCCTTGAGGGGGGGCGCCTCGACGCGGCGCTCAGTTTCGTCTTGGAGCAGTACGGCGACATCGCCTCGGTCACCCAGCTGGTCTCTTTCCAGAGCCTGACCCTCGAGCTCGGCTCGCGTTTCCTCGACGCGGGCGAATATCACAAGGCGATCGCCTGCCTGCAGAGGGTCTGGAAGCGCGACCGGCTGCTCGAACACCAGCGCGAGCGGCTGGCCGACCTCGAGGCCAAGCTCGAGATCCTGCGCGCGCGCGGGCTCGAGGACTTCGTCTTCCAATACGACGGGATGCGGCGCCGGGTCGCCTCCGAGCTCGAGGGTTTCGTGGGGGTGGCGGATTTCGATGCGGCCCTGCGGCTGCGCCTCGCCAGCGCCTTCCAGGGGCTGGGGCGCTATCGCGAGGCGGCGCTGGTCCTGGAGGACATGTTGGAGACGATGGAGCCGAGCGAAACCGTGGCCGGGGCGACGGTGACGCTCATCCAGTGTTGGATGGAGGTCGGGCGCTGGCCGCGCGCGGTGGCGGCGGCGGACACTTTCGTGGAGCGGTTGGGGGAGGGCGCCGGGGCCGCGCAGCTGCCGGTAGTGTCGTTCCTCAAGGGGCGGGCGCTACATAGCGCCGGGGAGAACGTCCAGGCGCTGGAGGTGTTCCGCGATGTCTACCGACGCTTCCCCGACTCCCCGGTGGCGGGCAACGCGCTCTTCATGCAGGGGATCGTCCTGCTGGCCCTGGAGCGCAACGACGAGGGGATCGCCCTCTTCCGCGACATGCGCCGGGAGCTGCCGGGGCACCCGCTCGGCGACGACGCCTTCTACTGGCAGGGGATGGGGCACTCCTTCGCGGGCGATCACACCCTCGCCCGCGAGCACCTCGGGGAGTACCTCGAGGCGTACCCCGAGGGGCGCTACCGGCCAGACGCCGCCTTCCGCAGGGCCTTCTCGCTGTTCTCGCTGGCCGACTATTCCGCTTCGAACGCCGAGCTGACGGCCTATCTGGAGGCCTATCCAGGCGACGCCTACAACGACGAGGCGCGGCTGCTGCTCGGGGATGGCCTGCTGGCGACCGGCGCGCTCGACGAGGGGGTCGCGAGCTACCGGGCGATCGCGCCGTCGTCGACGCGCTTTTTCGAGGACGGCTGGTTCAAGGTCGGCAAGGCGCTGAAACTCCAGAAGCGCTACCCGGAGATGCGGGAGCACTTCACCGGGTTCGTCGACGCCCACCCGTCGAGCCGGCGCATGGCGGAGGCGGTGTACTGGGTCGGGTGGACCCACGGCGCCGAGGGGCATGCGGAGCGCGCGAGGCAGATCTACTGGGAGACCATCGGTGCGCAGGGCGACCGCCCGGCGCTCTTCGGGGTCGCCGACCTTTTCGACGGGCTGCGCAAGCTCTACGGCGTCGAGGGGCGGCCGGCGTACCGCTCCCGGCTCGCGGAGCTCGCGCGGCGGGCGCAGGGGGAGGGGTTGCCGACGCTCGAGCTGCACGCGCAGTGGGCGGCCGCGGAGGCGTGGCCAGAGGGGAGCGCGGAGGCGCGGTTGGCGGCGGGCCGGGCCTGCGAGCTGGTCGACCCGGAACTGCACAACCCGCGGATTGTCGCCGACTGTGCCGACGGCCTGTATGACCGGGGCGAGCTGGAGCAGGCCGACGCCCTATACGCCGAGCTGCGGAAGTGGCACCCCCGCGCGCCGGAGCGCGACCGGGCGTTTTTGGGGCGGGCGCGGATCGCGCAGCGGCTCGGGCGACCCGACGAGGCGCTGGCGCTGCTCGCGCGCTTCGCGGAGGAGACGCCGTTCTCCCTGCGGGTCGCCGAGGGCAAGCTGCTCGAGTCCGAAGTGCTCGCCGCGCGCGGGCAGCACGAGGCCGGCCTGGCGGTTCTGGCCGACCTGCTCGCAGACCGGTCGTTGTCCAGCGGGTCGAAGGCGGAGGCCCTGTTCCGGTCGGCGGAACTCCTCGCCGCCAGCGGCGAGGATCTGAAGGCGACGGCGTATTTCGAGCGGGTCTATGTAGCCTACGGCAAATACCGGGGGCTCGTGGCACAGTCGTACCTGCGGCGTGGTGAGCTGCTCGACAAACTGGGGCGGGCGGGGGATGCGGCCGAGGTCTACCGCGAGCTGGTCGGCCGGGAGGAGCTCAAGGGGATGGCCGAGGTCGTCGAGGCGCGCCGCCGGCTGGACGAGATGGGGGAGGGGGGCGATGCGTAGCGCCGCCGGTGCCCTGCTGTTGTCGGCGGTGCTGGCGTCCCCGCTCGCCGCGCAGGATGTCGTCCGGCTGGTTCGCGGCGGGGCGCTCAGCGGCGAGATCGTCGAGGTCGACGACGCCGGGTTGCGGCTGCGGATCTCGCTCGCGGGCGGCGCCGGGAGCAGCGTGCGGGTGATCCCCGCCGCCCAGATCAAGGCGATCGATTTCGCGCCGCTCCCGGGGGAGGCAGAGCTCCTGACGGCCGGCGAGGAGGCCCCGAAGGACGAGTTGACCGCGCTGTGGGCGAAGAAGCGCAAGCACCTCGCCCTCCCCAACTCGAACGCCGGCGAGGTGGGGTTACAGCTCGGCGAGGTCCTGCTGAACTCGCCCGACCCCAAAGACCACGCCAACGCACGCAACCTCTACAGCATCATCGAGGGGGGGGACTGGGAGCCAAAGCGGCGGGCGCTGGCGAGGCGGGGTCGCCTCAACGCCCAGGTGCGGTTGGGGGCCGCCGTCGACGTGATCGCCGAGGCGCGCCAGATCGCCGACGAGAGCGACGACCCGGAGATCTTGCTCGAGGCCAAGCACGTGCTCGCCATCGCGGAATACCGCAAGCTGGACGCGCTGATCGGCGAGAACCCGAAGTGGCGCCAGGACGACCTGGTCCGGCCCGAGGTCGAGGCGCTGTACCACGACCTGCTCGACCGGTTCCTGCACCCGTTCCTCTTCTACGGGACCGAGGCCGCCGCGGCGGCCAGGGGCCTGTGGTACGCCGGCGAGACCTACCGCCTGATCGGCGAGGGGGCACGCGCCCTCGAGTGCTACACCGACCTCGAGAAACTGTACCCCGCCGCCGCCGAGCACTACGGCATCGCCGCGGCGAGACGCAAGATTTCAGACCAGAACGATGAAGACACCCATCCGAAAGAATGAGCTGCTGGCCTTCGCGAGGCCGCTGATGTACGTCGCCTTCCTGTTCGCCCTGACCCAGTGGTGGCTGGCGGACTTCGCCTCCGCGCAGGGGGTCGAGGACGGCGGTGGCGGCGACGGCGCGGCCGGGGGCGAGAACGTCACCGTGCTGTCCGTCTACCGGTCCGGGGGCTGGGTCATGCACCTGCTGCTGCTGTGCTCCGTCGCCACCATCGCGGCGATCGTCTATTGCTTCGTCCGCCTGTCGGCCAAGAAGATGTGCCCCGACGGCCTCAACGACTCGATGGTGAGGCTGATGCAGGAGCGGGACGTGGGTGGCGCCTACGCGTTGTGCAACGAGAACCCCAACAGCTACTCCAACGTGCTCTCCTCCGCCCTGCTGAAGGTCAACTTCGAGCGCGACAGGGCGAACAAGGAGTCGATGGACCAGGCGGCGGGCGAGGCGCTCGACCACGAGGAGACCGCGCAGATGCAGTGGGTCAACTACCTCAACGTTTTCGCCACCATCGCCCCGATGATCGGCCTCTTCGGCACGGTCCTCGGGATGATGCAGAGTTTCGGGGACCTCAGCGCCGGCAAGTCGGAGCCCGCCGATCTGGCCGGCGGCATCAACGCGGCGATGGGCACCACCGCCGGGGGGCTGTTCGTCGGCATCCCCGCGATGTTCTTCTACTTCTTCTTCCGCAACCGCCTGATGGGGATCATGTCGATCGTCCAGAAGCGCGCGAGTTTCGCAATCGACGTGCTCTCCGGGGAGGTGAGGCTCTCGGAGGAGGGGGCGCCGGAGGGATAGTCAGTGATCAGTAATCAGTAGTCAGGGATAGAGAGATAGTGAGACGTCAGAAGACAGATGCGGGGGCGGTGAGCTTCCAGATCACGCCGATGATCGACATGACCTTCCTGCTGCTGATCTTCTTCATGGTGACCTCGAAGCTGTCGAAGGAGCAGGTGAAGATCGACATCGCCCTGCCGACCGCCAGCGCGGCGAAGGTGCCCGACGACCTCAGCAACCGCGACATCATCAACGTCGACGCGGAGGGGAACTTCTATATCGCCAACAGCCCCGCGACGAGGGAGCAGCTGAAGGAGCACCTGGCGGCGCGCTTCGCGGCACACCCCCCGTTGAAGATCTACTACCGCGCCGACCGGGACACCCCGTACGAGGTCACCGACGAGTTCATGACCATGGCCGCCGAGGCGGGCGCCGTGCAGGTGCTGTTCGGGACCTACAAGAAATAGCGATGCGACGCCGCCGGAGAGCAGACGACACCGTCGAGATGCAGATGGGCCCGATGATTGACGTGGTCTTCCTGCTGCTGGTCTTCTTCATGGTCACCGCCAAGCCGATCAAGCAGGAGTCGGACCTGGGGCTCGGGCTCCCGGGCGCCGTCGCGCAGGAGGAGAGCGTCGATATACCGGACGAGCAGCGCATCGTCATCCGCGCCGACCTGCAGGTGGTGCTGAACGACCTGGAGCTCGACTCGCCGGCGGACGGGGAGCTCCCCGAGCTGTTCGCCACGCTGGAGCGGTTTCGCAAGTCGGCGGAGCTGGGCGGCGGCGACGCCCTGGTCACGATCGCGCCGGCGAAGAGCGTGCCCCACCAGCGGGTGGTGGACGTGTTGAACACCTGCGGGAGGGCGCGGCTGACGAACGTGACCTTCTCGTCCCACGGGGAGGGGGAGGGCGGCTGATGTCGGAGATCGCCATCAGCGCCAGCGAGGGCAAGTCGCCCGAGGCCCAGGAGGCGGCACGCCGGCGGCGGCGCGGGCTGGTGGTCTCGATCGTGGCCGGCAGCATCGCGGTGCACGTGGTGGCGCTGGTGATCTTCGGGATCTGGATCGTCGCCCGATATTTCTCGGACCCCCCGGCGGAGTTCGAGGTCCGCGAGGTCATCAAGATCCCGCCGCAGACCCGCGAGCACAAGATGAACATGGCCAGGCACGAGGCGATGGCGCCGAAGCCGACCTTCTCCGACCGCATCCTCAGCGCCCGCCCGATGGAGTTCGCCCTGCCCGACCTGCCGCAGGTGCCGGTCGACCAGATGCTGCCGCTCGACCCCAGCGAGCTGATCTCCGAGCAGGTCAACTCCCTGGTCGGCAGCGCCGGTACCGGGACGGGGCTGGGCGATGGGATCGGGGGCGGCGGCGGCGACGGGACCGGGGTCAGCTTCTTCGGCATCGCCGACGAGGCGCGCTCGGTGGTGATCATGATCGACGTGTCGGCGTCGATGTTCGGGCGCACCGGCGACCTCGACTACTCGACCGGCAAGCTGTTGCGCGAGGGCGAGGAGCAGAGCTTCCAGCGGATCCGGGAGGAGGCGTTCAAGCTGGTGGACGGGCTCGGCCTCGACACCAAGTTCGGCATCATCCGCTGGTCGGGGAGCGCCCGGCCGTGGCGCCCGCAGCTCGTGCCGGCGACCACCGCCAACAAGGAGGCCGCCAAGAAGCATATCCAGGAGGAGGTCGATGCGAAGTCGGCCGGCCCGCGGGGCGGGCGCCCCGGGGGGACGCGGCACGACTACGCGTTGGAGGAGCTGTTCAAGCTCCGCCCCGAGGTCGCCTACATGCTCTCCGACGGCAACGCCACCGCCTCCGACCGGGGCGGGGCGGAGATCCCGGCGGACGAGTTGATCGATATCGTCGAGGCGGCGAAGGCGGCGGGTCCCACGGTGCCGCGCATCCACACGCTCTACTACCTGACCGGGGCAGACAAGAAGAGCGAGGAGAAGATGCTGCGCGCCATCAGCCGCAAGACCGGCGGCAAGTTCGCCAAGGTGAAGGTGGAGAAGAGGCGGCGCTGACCGCGGCGGCCAAGGCGCGAGCCTTGCGCCCGGCCACAGGTGGCAACAGTGGGGGACAGGTTACTGACCCAAGCTGACCTCGCCCTGAGATTCGGAGTCAAACGATCCACAGCCTCCCAGCGGGAGCATGGCCGAAATCCCAGAGATGACCTATGTGTCCCAGTTCAAGAACTCCAGCAAGGCGACTCCCAGGAACGAACGTCGTGAGTCCAAGAAGGGTTGCACTTCACTCTTGAATCCTAGCTTTTGGGGCTTCGACTTCATCAAAGGTGATGAGGAGAATCTGAAGCAAGACTCGTCCGGATTCTCGAATGACGACAGCGTGAAGGTGCGGCAGATCTCCCGGCCTCTGAAACTCCCGCACAAAGAGTCTCTCGGATTGGAGGATGGGGGAAATCGTTCTACCGAAGTGGTTGGCTTCAGACAACCGCCGGTTTATGTCATCCCGCAAACGCTCGTCGGCAGTTGCGGTAAGGCCGTTCTCCGTGAGCGCCCGCTCTTCAAGCGTTTCGTCGTAGGTGATCAAGTAAGCGATGAGCTTTGCTTCATTGTCCGAGCCTATCGCCTTGGTGAGATCAGCTGCAGGCGCCAGTTGTGGGAAGTCTGCCCGGCGTGAGAACTGCATCACGTTGTAGCCCATCCCCCCTATGATGTCGCCCTCTCTGGTTTTGCTGGACAGGATTAATCCGACGATGGCCGCGGCCAGCAGGAGCATTGCGAGCCCTGCGAGGATGGCGTGACGTGGTGTCATCGATTCTGAGCCGAACGTCAAAGCGATGCCAGCCGCTGCTGAGAGCGCGCTCCCGACTTCAGGTTGATGGTTGATAGTGTAGTCACGACTTCCACTCCACGGCGGCAGCGGCTTGGCGCATCCGCGCCTTGTTCGCTTAGGTTAGTTGAAGAGTTGCTCGTAGTGGTTGAGAACGTACTGCGCAATAACCCGATAAGGTTCACCTTCGTCCTCATTGTACCGTTTCCAAAAAACTTCCTCGTGTTCCTCGAAGGGATCTTCGTAGTCAGATTCGTCTTCAGTCTCCTCGAACGAATCGTAGAGGCTCTCGATGTGCTCGTCGTATGCGTCCTCGTCCTCAGGAATCCCACTCGGAAACAGATTCTTCACGGCCGTCGCAAACCTGTCTCCGTACGCCTCGAGCCCGATTTTGCGTAGTGCTCCCGCAACATGGGGGACGATCCCATTGTAGGAACCATTGAAAACGGACTGATAGCCACCGTTCAGAGTGAGGATGAAGTGGAGGGCACAACAATAGATCGCCTGTCTCTCTCCCGACAATGCATCCAAGCCCGCCTCCTCGACCGTCTCGCAAGAACCTTGCTGAACAGCATCAATGACCGCGGTGTGATCTCCCGATTCAAACAGGACCTGTAGTTTGCCTTTGCTCATTCTTGAATCCGCCTGAGTTCGATCGGCCAATCGCCTCGGGAGCAATGCCAGAATCTCAGCACTGAAACAACACCGGTGTCGTCATCGAGTTCGTAGACGATTCGGTAGTTGCGGTGAAGCCAGTAGCGGACTTCGGAATCAGGGTACTCAGGGCACGCCGGCCCAGACCTCGGATGAAGCGATAGGTGCCTCTCTGCCTCGTCGATCAAGCCATTGCCAATTCGTCGGGCTGCCTCTGCGTCGAGTCTCGCAACGTAGGCGACCGAGTCAGCTAGGTCTCTGATCGACGTGGGTGAGAAGATTACTCGGTAATCCATTCCCGCAGCTGCTCCTTGGCCGAGGCCGCATCCATCCCCTCACCTTGGGCGATTTCTTCGCGAGCTTTCTCAATCCCTCCAAGGAACGAAATCTCCCGGACAATCTGGTCGAGGCCAGAATCCTCAGGAAGTGCTTCAATAGCCTTAATCGCTTGATCCCGGACAGTCATCGGAACCCACGCTAGCCCAGCCTCCAGTCGTCGCAACTGTTCATTTGTCCAGCTAACGTTCGAGCTGAGCCGCCGCCTGCCGGCGGGCGCGCTCTGACAACACGGCAACCTAGGCGGTGGCGCGACGCCTGCCAAGCGCGAAGCGCCAGCAGGGGGCGTGACAGCGGCGGCCAAGTTGCCCTCAGCTTTCGCCTCCCAGCGGGCAGGCGGTCATCCGCGTCAACCTAGCGTCGTAACTCCCTGGGCGCCAGCATGAAGGGGTGCCCATTTTTCGTTCCCTTCCGCCGGTCTCTCGTTGACATCCGTTAGGTCTGAGGGGGCGTTTCTATGCCAGATAGAAAGCCGCCCTCCGCCGCCTCCCTGCTGCCCGCCGAGACCCTCGACGCCATCGCCAGATCCTCCGGGCTGGTGGCCAGGTCCTCCCCCAGGTTCAACGCGCAAGGCTTCGTCCTCGCCCTCCTGGGCTCGGTCTCCCGGGGCGCGTCCTCCCTGAACCATATCGCCATCGGCCTGGCCGGTTTCGCCCCGCGCCCGATGAGCCGCCAGGCGGTGGCCGGACGCCTCTCCGGAAGATCCTCCGCCTTCCTCGCTGGCGTGCTCTCCTCGGCCGTCGCGCGGCGCCACCGGAGGGCCTTCGCATCCCTGGCGGCCTCGCCCTTCCGCCGC
Organism: Verrucomicrobiales bacterium; assembly: GCA_028280355.1. Lineage (GTDB taxonomy): Bacteria > Verrucomicrobiota > Verrucomicrobiia > Verrucomicrobiales > DEV007 > JANQMB01. Next base: position 4,378 of record JANQMB010000054.1, on the reverse strand, counting down.
GTCCTCGTCGAGGACTCCACCGTCGTGCCGATGTTCAATGGCAACGCGGACGCCTTCCCCAACAACGGCAACGGCCGGACGAGCACCGCCGGCTGCAAGCTCGACATCGTCACCGACCTCCTCTCCGGCGAGGCCGTCGCCGCGCGCTTCTGCCCGACGCGCGAGCCCGACCAGAAGCTCGCCCCCGACATCCTCGAACACTGCCGCGCGGGCGACCTCGTGCTGCGCGACATGGGCTACTTCTGCTTCCACGCCCTGCACGACATCGGGTCTATCGGCGCCTACTGGATGACACGGCTGCCGGCCACAGGAGCTCCGAACACCACATCAAGGCTCTGGTGCTCGCCACCGCGCTGCTGATGGTGCTCGCGATGAAAGTCCACGCCCGCCTGCGCACCGCCCCGGGCGGCGACGCCGGCGCCAGCCTCGGGAAGGCAAGCGACGCCTTCGCCGACTACATCCTGAGACGAAATGGTATGAACCTCGCCGAGCCTTTCGACCCTGACCCGAGGCACCTTGCCCACGACAAACGGAGGCGCCCAACCCTCTGGCAGTCAGTCACCTACTGCTTAAGTTGACGCGATTGGGCAGGCAGTTGATCATCCGCGACTTGTTATCCCTTGTTGGTTTTCCGTGGGCCGCTTGACGCCAAGGCTCTCAAGCATCGCATCCATCCTGGCGCTGGTCCCATACAAAGTGATGTTCAAGGACGTCTCACATTCGATGACTACGATTCCTTCCCGATCGTGGAAGGCGACGCAAAGGAAGCTCGCCCCACCTTCCTCAGCAGGGTTCTTCTCGAATTCAATTAGCTGATACGAATTGAAGTATTCCGGATCGATCTCCTTTTCCCATTGAACTACTGAGAGCGCGTTATCGGGATCTGTGATGTAAATCCATGAGGCACCATAACGCTGGACTAAGCCACGTAGTGCTCGGAATAGCGCATCGGTGGGGGTTTCATGTTGTTCGCGCTCCCATTGTGGAGCTCCATGACATCCGTCAATCAACGAAGCCACGAGAGGAAAGGATAGACGGCTTCGGAACACTTCGACACCTGCACTGAGTTTGGTGGGATCGAAGTACCTGTCGTCCCAGAGTTTAGATTCGACCCACGATGTCAGGCTCATTTTCTTGAGATAACGTTCGGGATCAGGCATCGAAGGGCGGCGTCCGATCTGGTCAATTAGGTGCGCTGGAATCCGCGCCACCGCAAGCCGAGTCCGCGCTGGCTGGAGGTTGCCTGGATCCCCTTGTTCTGCTCATCCGGAGATGTGATAGGTGTACACCCTTCCGCTTACTTTCTTATACCTTGGGTCGCCCGATCTCGAAGGGGTGAAATCTGTGTCCGACTTGAGAATAAAGACTCCGTCTTCTTCGACGAAGAACTCATTGATCATGAGATAGACTCCTTCATCGGTTAATCTCATCGATTTCGGCGAGGCTGGTTTGAGTTCTGGAGGAATTGGAGGCGTGGGATAGAACACGGGGCCTTCTGAGCGATCGGGCGTCACATCGGAATAGAGTCTATCAACGGCTGCCTCGGCCTCGCTGACGTTCAATCGACTAGCGGCCGACGAGGCTGAAGCGCCCCGGCCGAACAGAAACCAAATGGCTCCCGCGGCGGCGGTGACCAGAGCAAACGAAACAATGGCGCTACCTCCCAACAGGACTTGCTTCTTCGTCATTATTCTTAGCAGAACGTCCGAGGCTGTGTCACTGCCTGCCGACAGCGAGCCTCGAAGACTGGGTTGAGGTTGGAGTGTTCATGATGCGTTCGTCTTGCAGCGGGCAGGCAGTTGATCACCAGCCGCTTGTTCGCTCCGGCTGATGTAGATGTCGTAATGTTCAAAAGCGTCGTTGGCTAGGTAATCCTCATCTTCGATGAAATCCCCATCGGGCTCGAACGAGTATTGATCCTTCCCGATCGCGTTGCCGCAGACTGAGACGCAGTAAACGCCCGGCTCCAGATCAATCACGACGTTTTCGTCTGGATTGTTGGCCAACGCCGAAAGGACGAGTCGCCCAGATTCAACGTGAACTTCCCGAACAAACGTGCGCTCGTATGAGTGTTCTTCAGGAAGGCCGCCGAGGTAGATCCTCACCCGGTGATCGTTGAGATGGGCGACTGTCGAAACGTAGATCGCCTTGTCCGTTGCTAGGTAGCCGTGCTCCTGCCGGTTCTCCTCCTTCCATTCCAACTTCGGATCGCTGAAGTGATCGTAACCGGAATCGTGTAGGTAGAACTGGTAGTGATCTGCGAATACTCGATCGGTCGCACGAAGCTTCATTTTCTATGAGCGAACAGTTTTATTATACGACTGTCTTTTTAATATGTTATTCAGGACAGTTCCTTTTAGGGGGGCAAAGGGAATCCTACAAGGCAGACCTCTCCCCTCGCGCATCACTTCGCGAAGCTAGCACGGATGCGGTTTTTTGGGAATATGTTTGTGGCTAGGTGAGTTGTTTTCCTTGTGAGTTTCCGATGACCCGGTCAACAGTTTAGGGCAGATCGAGTGGGCTCGGCGCTCCGGCACCGGGTTTCTTCATCACGTGGAGGTAGATCATGGTGGTCGAAACGTCGGCGTGCCCGAGGAGATCCTGCACCGTCCTGATGTCGACGCCCCCCTCGAGCAGGTGGGTGGCAAAGGAATGCCGCAAGGTATGACAGGTCGCCCGCTTGGCGACGGATGAACGGCGGACGGCCTCGGCGAACTGGCGCTGGAGAGACTTCTCGTGGAGATGGTGGCGGGCGACCTCCCCCGTCCGGGGATGGGGACAGACCGTCGCCGAGGCGAACACGTACTGCCAGCACCACTCCCGGGAGGCTCTGGGGTACTTCTTCCGGATCGACTTTCGCAAGTGGGTATCGCCGAGACCGATGGCGAGATCTCTCCGGTGTTTCTCCCTGGCGGCCTCCAGGTGCCTCGCCAGCCGCTGCTCGAGAGCCCGTGGCAAAGGGACGACGCGGTGTTTCTCCCCTTTGCCCCCGTGAATCTGAATGTTCCCCTGCCCGAAGTCGATGTCCTTGACCCTCAGCCTCAGAGCCTCGATCTGCCGTAGCCCGCTGCCATACATCAACTCGGCGAGCAGTTGTCATGGATCTCGGAGGTTGGCGATCACCCGTTTCACCTCCTCCCTCGTCAAGACGGTCGGGGGACGCCGCCCCTTGCGGGGGGTCGGTGTATACTCGAGATCGAGTTCCTTGAGTTCGTAGACCTTTCTCGCCAGGAACACGAGGGCGTTGAGGGCTTGTTTCTGAGTGGCTATGGACACCTGTCGCTCCAGTGCGAGATACTCGAGATATCTTGCGATGTCGGGCGCCTCCAACACATCGAGCCCCTGTCGTAAGCGGCGCATCCGGAACCGGCAAAACCGCTTCACCCACGAGATGTATGCCCCCTCCGTCGCCACCGCTAGGCCGGCGAGCCGGATCGCCTGGCGAGCCCTCGCGACCAGCCTCTCGATGGCCGCCCTCTCGCCTGGCGCCGGGGTGTGATCGATCCGGGTCGAACCCCCGTAGCCTAGAGGAGAAGCTGTCCCTACAAACCCAATCGTCTCCCTGAGGAGTGTCCGATGCTCGCCCCCAAGGGCGACCGATTGGGCGGCGAGGCCGTCCCAGTCAAAGGAGGCTGCCCACGGCAACCGCACGATCTCCGAAACCCAGTATCTCACGGCGCGGACAGCCTGCCGGAATTGCCAGTCCTTCAGACCGGGGCGACGGCCAAGTTCTTCAAAGTGCCCTCGTGTCGCAGCTTCGCTGGCGCCCCCATCATTCCCCAGCCAATCGCCAACCCAACGCGCGTAGTGGGGGCGGGCGGCCGGTTTGATGTCTGGCGAGGTACTGAGCAGATCGAAAAACTTCCCCCATTCGGACGGGCCCGCTGGAGCCAAGTTCACCTCGTTACCAGAGCATGTTTGAAAGGGATTCATCGGGTCACGGAAGCTGGCGGAGCGCTATTCTGAAACCGGTATGACGATGGGAGGGGCGGCATCTTGCGCACCTGTCAGCACGCACCTAGCAGGGCGGCAGGATGCCGCCCCTCCTCCCCGGCTGCCCGACTCCTTCGTGTCCTCCACCATCCAAACCGCCGCGAGAGCTTTCAAGTGAAAATGTTCATACGAACAGTATTTAGGAAACGCCCGCCCACCGCAAGATGAAAATTGGGAACCGTGAGAGCTTCCGGGGGGGGGGGATCGGCGCTCAATGGAAATCGTGCGACTGCGTCACCAGCCCGGCGTCGAAACGCAGCGCCTCCACGTGGGTGGTGTAGAGGGTGACGACCTCGCCGGCGCGCTGGATGCGGCCGGTGATCTGGAGGAACTGTTCGGCGGTGATGACCGGGCGGAACGTCTCGAAGGTGGACGAGGGGACGAA
>JANQMB010000333.1 GCA_028280355.1 Verrucomicrobiales bacterium | reverse complement strand
GTCTCCCGTTCGAGGCCCTTGGTGCAGGAGAGCAGGACGGTGCCCTCGGGCGGCGGGGTCTCGCGTAGCTGGTCGGCGACGCCCGCGAGGCCGGACGAGGGGATCACACAGAGCAGCAGCTCGGCGTCGGTGGCGCGGGCCAGATCGTCGGTGGGGGTGATCGCGGCCGCCAGGGTGACGCCGGGCAGGTAGCGTTTGTTCTCCCGCGTCTTCGCCATCTGCGCCGCGTGGGCGGGGTCGCGGCACCAGAGGGTGACCGGCAGGCCCCGCTCCGCGAGCACGGTCGCGAGCGCGGTGCCCCAGCTGCCGGCACCGAGGACGGAGGCTGTCTTCATGAGGGTTTGTCCTCCACCACTTTCACCTTTTTGCTGCGGCGGTCAAAGCGGTCCTCCTCGCCGGCGAGCAGGCGCTTGATGTTGGACCGGTGCCGCCAGATCGCCATGATCGAGGCGAACAGGCCGAAGAAGACGACCGGGACGTTGACCGGGGGGCGCACGGTGAGGCCGCTGATGACCGTCAGGGGGATGATCGATATCGCCGCGGCGATCGAGGCGAGCGCGACGTAGCCGGAGAAGTAGAGCATGAGGATCCAGGTGGTGAGCGAACCGGCGAGCACCTCAGGCAGGAAGGCCAGCATCACCCCCGCCGAGGTGGCGATACCCTTGCCGCCCTTGAAGCCGAGGAAGAAGGTGTAGTTGTGGCCGATGATCGCCGCCAGCGCCAGGGCGACCAAGGCGCCGCCCTGCCACTGCCCCGCGTGTTCGAGCCCCTCGGGCAAGGTCGGGGCGATGATCCGCCCGCCGAAGAACACCGGGGCGAAGCCCTTCAGGATGTCGAGGGCGAAGACGCTGATACCGGTCTTCGCGCCGAGCGTCCGGTAGACGTTGGTGGCGCCGATGTTGCCGCTGCCGTGCTCGCGGATATCGATCCCGTTGAGCTTGGAGAGCCAGTAGCCGAAGGGCATCGCGCCGATCACATAGGCCGCGAGCACGCAGAGCGCGGTGGTGGTATAGAACTCGTTCAAGCTATCCGGGGGACTATCGTTTCGATCGCAACGCCGCCTCGACCTCGCCGAGCGGCAGGCAGTTGACCACGTCGTCGCGCGTCAGCCAGCCCTTCCGTGCGACCTTTACCCCGAAATGGAGAAATTGGAAGTGTTCGGTGCGGTGGGCGTCGGGGTTGATCGAGCACTTGACGCCCTTGCCCTTGGCGTGCTTCCACCAGCGCCAGTCCATGTCGAGCCGCTTCGGGTTGGCGTTGATCTCGATGATGGTGCCGTTCGCCGCACAGGCGTCGATCACCTTCGGGACATCCACCGCATACGGCTCCCGCGTCAGCAGCAGGCGCCCGGTGAGGTGGCCGAGCATGGTGACGTAGGGGCTCTCGACCGCCCGGATGATGCGCGCGGTCATCTCCGCCTCGGGGAGGGTGAAGGCGTTGTGGACGGAGGCGACCACGTAGTCCAGCTCGGCCAGCACCCCGTCCTCGTAGTCGAGCGAACCGTCCTTCAAGATGTCGCACTCGACCCCGGAGAACAGCCGGAAGCCGCTGTCGGAGTCCGCGTTGAACGCGCGGATCTCCTCGGCCTGGGCGAGCAGGCGTTCGGCGTCGAGCCCGTTGGCCTGGAACGAGCTCTTGCTGTGGTCGGAGATGCCGAGATACTGCAGGCCGAGCTCGCGGGCCGCCGCCGCCATCTCCACGAGGGTCGCCTTGCCATCGCTGGCGGTGGTGTGGTTGTGGAAGGTCCCGCGCAGGTTCTCCAGCTGCACCAGGGCGGGCAGGTCGTCGGCCTCGGCGGCCTCGATCTCGCCGCTGTTCTCGCGCAGCTCCGGGGGGATCGGGGACAGGCCGAGCGCCAGGTAGATGTCCTCCTCGGTGCGGATCGGGTCGCGCCGCAGCTCCCTCGGTTCGCGGTCGCCGGCCGGGGCGAGCCGGTACTCGTTCAGCGTGTAACCCCACTTCAGGGCGCGCGAGCGCATCGCGACGTTGTGCTCTTTGCTGCCGGTGAAATAGTTGAGCGCGAAGGGGTATTCCTCGCCGCCGACGGCGCGCAGGTCGCACTGCAGGCCACCGGCCAGGCGGACGCTGGACTTGGTCGCGCCGTGGGCGACGACGGACTCCACCTCCGCCATGCCGACGAAGAACTCCATCACCGCCTCGGGCCGGCGGGTCGAGACGATGAAGTCGAGGTCGTGCAGGACCTCCTTGCCACGCCGGTAGCTGCCGGCGACCTCACAGAGGTCGACGTCGGGGTGGGCGCGCAACGCTCCCCGGATCCGCTCGGCGCTGGCGGCGACCTCGCCCAGCCTGAACTGGTCGGCGTGTTGTTCCTTGAAGGCGATCGCCTCCAGGATCTTCTCCGCCGACCTGGCGCCGAACCCGGGCAGCCCGGCGGCCTGCCCGGACTCGCAGGCCCGTTTCAGGTCGGGTAGCGAGGCGACCCCCAGCGCGTCATGGAGCGCCTTGATCTTCTTCGGACCGAGGCCGGAGATGCCGAACAGGTCGAAGATGGTCTCCGGGAACTCGGCGCGCAGGTTCTCGTAGTAGGTCAGCTTCCCCGTCGAGGCCAACTCGTGGAGCTTGTCGGCGAGCGCCGTGCCGATCCCTTTGATCCCCTTCAGGTCGCCGTCCCTCGCCTTCTGGAGGATATCCCCGGCGTAGGTCTCGACGACCTCCGCCCCGGTCCGATAGGCGCGGGTCTTGAACGGGTTCTCGCCCTTGAGTTCGAGCAGCAGGGCGATGTTGTTCAGGGTCTCGGCGATCGATTCGCGGGTGGTCATCCGTCTGGCTAACGCTACCCCTAGTGTTTAGACGGGATCGCCAGGATGGACAGGATTTTCCTGTCCCCTTTTCCCCACAGGGGCGCCCCTGTGCCGTCCCTCCCCGGGGCGCCGCCTGGCTAGCGGCGCATATTCTGCTCGAACTCCGCGCCGACCCTGACATAGCTGCTCTGGGAGATGAGCGCGGCCTTGTAGAAACGGCCCGCCTTCTCGTAGGAGTCGCCGTCCACCGGGGTGCCGAGTTCCTGGGTGAGCAGCAACGGCCGCAGGGTCATGTTGGCGAAATGGGAGTCCAGTTCCGGGGCGTGCTCGACGGGGACGATGTATTCGACGTCGAGTTCGCCCCCTGCATAGGGTCCCCTGGAGATCCGTGGGAGCAGCCCGGTCTCCATGTCCGACCGGTTTTCGTCGTCCAGCAGACCCATCACCACCGCGCTGCGGGTGTTCTGCTGCAGCGAATCTGCCAGGACCTCGGCGTCGCTCTCGCTCCTGCCCAGCCGGTTCGCGGCACCGCGGGCGATCTCGCCCTGGTCGAGGCCCTGTTCCGACGCGTCTTGCAGCAGGGCGACCATCTGGCAGAGACGGGCGCGGCGACCTTCGAAATCACAGTTTCCAGGGTGGGAGCGATCGTCGAGCAGGCGCACCATCTCTCTCACGTAAACCTCAGCCGTGTTGCTGCGCTCCCATCGCACCACGTAGAGCCCCGCCATCAAGAAGAGGCAGAAGATGATCAGTCGCTTGTTGATGTCCCCAGACATTGCCCACACTGCCGTTTTTCTCCAGCCGGATACTCGGCCTTTTCACCGGGTTGGAGAGCTTCGACAGCTAGAAAATAGCGTCTAAATCCACCGCAATAAAGGGAATTATGATTAATATTATAATTACCATAATTAAGTTTCGGGCGGGCGCTGCTTTGCAAAAATGATCGGCTTGCGAGGTATTCTTTTGAAACTTTTTAGCTGACAGAGGCAGCCTTTGCCCTTGCGCACTTGATTTTTGTGCTCAAACTTGGTAAAATTACAGTAATTGAGACATAATTAGGTTTCATTTATAAATTATTGGGCTAAAATACCTCCTATCCATCGCCTATTGTGATCAATCAAGAATCGGGAAATCGAGGTCAACTATCTAGGGAGTCCAAGCTGGGGGGGAGGATCGGTCTATCGAGGCTGCTGGTGGTGGAATGGGAGGCCCCTTTGCGCGAGCAGTTGGCGGCGGTCGCGGGGGAATGCGGGTTTGAAGCGACGTCCTGCACGACCCCGGAGGAGGCGAGGAACCTGCTCGAGGCGACTGATTTCGATGGTCTGCTGTTCGATGCCGAGCTGTATGGCGAATCGACCTCCGGTTTCCTGGCGTGGCTGGGGGGGCTCGGCGAGCGGAAGCCCTACGTGATCGCGCTCTCCGATGGGGGCGCGGCGCACGAGCCTTCCGAGTGGCTTCGCCAGGGGGCCGACGACATCCTGTACAAGCCGGTCGCGGGCGATGCCCTGCGGGCCCGGCTGGCCCTGATGGAGGCACGCGGGGTGGAGCGCGCCCGCAGGGCCGACGAGCTGGCCAAAGTGCGCCGTAACCACGGGCGGTTCGAGAGCCTGTTCCTGGAAGCCCCAGACGCGATCCTCATCCTCAAGAACCGCCAGGGCAAGGTGATCGGCGTCAACCGCGCGGTGAAGGACGTCTTGGGCTATGGAGGCAAATCATTACTAGGTAAGTTCATGTCGCTGGTGTTCCCGGACATCTTCGGCCGGGACGGGCTGGCGTCGCGCGGCGACGTCCTGAGCGGCGCCACCATGCTGCACGCGGTCCCCTACCGGAAGCCCGACGGGGAGCGGCGCTACCTGGACATCAGCATGTCCGCGGTGCCGTGGGACAAGGGCTTCGCCGTGATGATGGTCTGCCGGGACGTGACCGGCCGGGAGGGGGCCGAGGGCGGGCGTATCCAGAGCATGAAGGAGGAGGCGTTGGGCAAGTTCGCCGCCGGCGTGTCGCGCGATTTCGGCGACCTGCTCACCTCGCTGGGCGGCAACCTCTCGTTGCTCGAGTCGGCGCCGTTCCTGAACGACGAGGCGCGCGAGACGATCGCGCTGGCGCAAGATTCGTGCGAGCGCGGCCGCGAGCTGACGTCCGAGCTCGCCGCGCTGTCCGGCCGACGCCGCAGGAACCGCCCCGGGCGCGTGGAGCTGCGCCGCATGGTCGAGAAGGCCGTCCAGTTCTCCCTGTTCGATTTCGAGGCGGTCCGCCCGGTGTTCCGCCACGACGAGAACCTGTCGGCGGTGGAGGCCGACGAGGCCCAGCTGCGGATGGTGGTGGAGGTGCTGGCGACCAACGCCGCGCAGGCGATCGCCTCGACAGGCGGTGGCGGGCAGCTCGCCGTGGAGCTTGCGAACGTGGCGATCGGCCGCTCCAGCGAGCTGCCGCTACGCGAGGGGGACTATGTCAGGCTCTCGGTCCGCGACGACGGGCCGGGGATGGGCGAGGCGGACCTGCGCCAGGTCTTCGACCCCTATTTCTCCGGGCGCGAGGGCGGCCGCGGATTTGGCCTCACCCGCGCCCTCGCGGCGGTACGGTCCTGTGGCGGCCATATCGAGGCGCGGTCCCAGCCCGGCGAGGGGGCATGCTTCGAGGTCTTCCTCCCGGCGGTGGAGGAGGTGGCGCGGCCTGTCCCTGGCGGCGCGGGGGATGGGGGGGCTGGCCGGGCGGCGATGCGCGTCCTGGTGTTGGACGACGAGCCCCACATCCGCACCGTGTTGGAGAAGGTGCTCGGCGGGGCCGGGCACGACATCTACTCGGCGGCGACCGGCGAGGAGGCGTTGCGCGCCTTCTACAAGGCCGACGATTTCGGGCGCCCGTTCGACGTCCTGCTGTTCGACCTCGACATCCGCGGCGGGATGGGTGGCAGACAGACCCTCGAGCGGATCCGGGCTACCCACCCGGGCGTCCGGGCGATCGTCACCACGGGGTTCGTCGACGACGAGGTGTTGGAGAACTACCTCGAACACGGTTTCAGCGGCGTGTTGTGCAAGCCGTTCCGGGTCGAGCACCTGACCGCCGCCATCGAGCGCCTGGGGCGGGGGGTGGTCAGTGATCAGTGATCAGTGGGCAGTGGGCAGTGGGCAGTGGGCAGTGGGCAGTGGGTCGGATAGGACGCCCTGGCTGCTGACAGGCATGTGGTGCGGTAGCTTGAGCCGGTTGAGGCTTCTTGCTGAAAACTGAACACTGGAAACTAGCAAACTACCCCCCCCTACAGCCGCACGAGCTTGGCGCTGTGGATGCTCTCGTGGGCGAGGAGCTCGTCGCGCGCCGCGGGGTCGAGGTCCGAGTCGAGGTTCAGCACCGTCAGGGCCCGCTCGCCGACGTGGTTTCGGCTGAGCGACATGCTGGCGATGTTGGCGCCATGGTTTGCTAGGACCCCCCCGATCGCGCCGACGACCCCCGGGGTGTCGGTGTTGCTCACCATCAGCACGCTGCCCTCCGGGTCGGCCTCGACCCGGTGTTCGTTGATCTTCACGATCCGCGGCGTGGTGCCGAAGAACGTGCCGGCGACCGACGCGGTGTCCTGGTCGTCGCCGGCGACGATCTCGATGAGCTCCGTGAACTCCGCCCGGCCTGAGGGGCGGCTCTCGCTCACCGTCAGGCCGAGCTTCTCGGCGACGCCCGGGGCGTTGATGTGGTTGACCGACTCGTCCCCGCAGGCGCGGTGCAGGTAGCCCTTGATCGCGGCGCGCGTGACGAGCGCCGTGTCGAGCTCCGCCGCCTTGCCCAAGTAGTTGATGGTGAGGAACTCCGACCCCCTGGGGGAGATCTGGGAGAGCATCTTGCCCATCGCCTCACAGAGTTCGAGATAGGGGCCGAGCAGCTCGGCGGTCTTGCCGTCGACGCTCGGGGTGTTGACCGAGTTCACGATGGTGCCCTCGACCAACATGTTGCGGACGTTGCGGGCGATCTCGATGCCGACGTTCTCCTGTGCCTCCTCTGTCGAGGCGCCGAGGTGGGGGGTGAAGACCAGCTGCCCCGACTTGAGCAGCGGGTTGTCCGGCGCCGGGGGCTCCTGTTCGTAAACGTCCAGCGCGGCGCCCGCCACCTGCCCCGACTCGATCGCCCCGAGCAGCGCCGCCTCGTCGACCAGGCCTCCGCGGGCGCAGTTGACGATACGGACGCCGGGCTTGCACCTGGCCAGCCGTGCGGCGTCCAGGAGGTGCCGGGTCTCGTCGGTGAGCGGCATGTGCAGGGTGATGAAGTCGGCGCCGGCGACCGCCTCGTCGACCTCGTCGCAGAGCTCCACCTGCAAGGCGCGGGCGCGGCTGGGCGAGAGGTAGGGGTCGTAGGCGACCACGCGCATCCCGAAGGCCATCGCGCGCCGCGCGAACTCGGTGCCGATGCGGCCCATGCCGAGGATGGCTAGCGTCTTTTTCGCCAGCTCCACGCCCTTGAACTTCTTGCGGTCCCAGCGCCCGTCGACCACCGTGGCATGCGCCTGGGGGATGTTGCGGGCGAGCGAGGCCATCAGGCTGAAGGCGTGCTCGGCCGTCGAGACGGTGTTCCCCGCCGGGGTGTTCATGACGATCACCCCGTTCCGCGTGGCGGCGGGGATGTCGATGTTGTCGACCCCGACGCCGGCGCGCCCGACGATCTTCAGCCCGGTCGCCCGGTCGAGGACCTCGCCCGGGATCTGGGTCTGCGAGCGGACGATGATGCCAGCGTACTGCGCGGCGTCGGCGAGCAGGTCCTCCGGCGAGATGCCGATGCGGACATCGACGTCCAGGTCGGGGTCGGCCTGGAGCTCCGCGATCCCCGCATCGGCGATCGGGTCGGCGACAAGAACCTTGTGGTTTGGCATGGGGCGGCATCGATAGGCGGGCGCCCAGGGCTTGTCAATCCACCTCCTGCCCGGCGGGGCGGGCGCCCGGGCGGGGGAGTCCGGGGCATCTTCTCTTGACCTTCCTTGCTGGAGCGCCAAAATGCCCGCCCGATGCCCAAAAAGACGACCGCGAAGAAGAAGGCGCCCGCTGCGAAAAAGGCTGCTGCCGCCAAGAAAGCGCCTTCCAAAAAGGCGCCTGTGGCTAAGAAGAAGGCTCCCGCGGCAAAAAAGGCGGCATCTGCGGCCAAGAAGAAGAGCGCCCCCGCCAAGAAGTCCCCGGCCAAGAAGGCGGCCGCGAGGAAGCCGAAATACAAGCCGCGCCAGTACTCCTCGCTGGTCGTCGACGGTGACGACAGGGCCCCGAGCCGGGCGATGCTGCATGCCGTCGGTTTCCGCAAGGACGATTTCACACGCTCCCAGATCGGCATCGCCTCGACCTGGGCGAACGTGACCCCGTGCAACATGCACATCGACAAGCTGGCGCGGGAGGCCGAGAAGGGGGTCAACGCCACCGGCGGCAAGGGGGTGGTGTTCAACACGATCACGGTCTCGGACGGGATCTCGATGGGGACCGAGGGCATGAGGTACTCGCTGGTGTCGCGCGAGGTGATCGCGGATTCGATCGAGACGGTCGCCGGGGCACAGGGCTTCGACGGCCTGGTGATGGTCGGGGGCTGCGACAAGAACATGCCGGGTTGCATGATGGCCGCCGCCCGGCTCGACCGCCCCGCGGTCTTCGTCTACGGCGGGACGATCATGCCCGGCGACCACCGGGGGGAGGACGTCGATATCGTCTCCGTTTTCGAAGCCGTCGGCAGGCGCGCCGCCGGCGAGATCAACCGTCTCCAGCTGGAGGCGATCGAGGAGTGTGCGATCCCCGGCGCCGGGTCCTGCGGTGGCATGTACACCGCCAACACCATGGCCAGCGCGATCGAGGCGATGGGCATGAGCCTGCCGAACAGCTCAGCCCAGGCGGCGATCCACACCGACAAGATGCGCGACGCCATGGACGCCGGCGGCGCGGTGAACTTCCTTTTGCAGAAGGGCATCCGCCCCTCGGACATCCTCAGCAAGGAGGCCTTCGAGAACGCGATCACGGTGGTCATCGCGCTGGGCGGATCGACCAACGCGGTGCTGCACCTGATCGCCATGGCCGACGCCGCGGGCATCAAGCTCACCATCGACGATTTCACCCGCATCGGGAAACGCACCCCCGTGCTGGCGGACCTGAAACCTAGCGGCAAGCACGTGATGGCCGACCTTGTCCACATCGGCGGCACCGTGCCGCTCATGAAGGCGCTGTTGAAAGAGGGGCTCCTGCACGGTGGCTGCATGACGGTCACCGGCAAGACGCTGAAGCAGAACCTCAACCGCTCCGACCTCAAGTACCCGGCCGGGCAGGACATCATCAAGCCGTTCAAAGACCCGATCAAGAAGACCAGCCACCTGGTCATCATGCGTGGCAACCTCGCCCCCGAGGGCGCGGTGGCGAAGATCAGCGGCAAGGAGGGCGAGAGCTTCAAGGGCAAGGCGCGCGTCTTCGACTCCGAGGAGGAGGCGCAGAAGTCGATCCTGGCGGGCGGGGTGGTCGCCGGAGACGTGGTCGTCATCCGCATGGAGGGCCCCAAGGGCGGGCCCGGGATGCGCGAGATGCTCGGGCCGACATCCGCCATCATGGGGCGGGGTCTCGGCAAGGAGGTGGCGCTCATCACCGACGGCCGCTTCAGCGGCGGCACCCACGGTTTCGTGGTCGGGCATATCACCCCGGAGGCGTTCTGTGGTGGCCCGCTGGCGATCGTCAAGGACGGCGACACGGTCACCATCGACGCCAAGAAGCGGGAGCTGAACCTTGAGGTCAGCGCCACCGAGATCGCCAAGCGCCTCAAGGCGTGGAAGCAGCCGGCGCCGCGCTATTCCCGCGGCGTGTTGGCCAAGTATGCGGCCACGGTGAGCTCCGCCTCCGACGGGGCGGTCACCGACAAGAACCTGGAGCTGTAGGAGGGGCGCGGAGAATGTCTAAGGACGAATGTCTAATGACTAAGGAATCCCGAATGCCAAATGCCCAATAGGCCGACGGGTGCCCCCGTTTACCATTCGGCATTGGGACTTGGTCATTGTCCCACTCTGGGAGGGTTGAAACCCTCGCCTTTAGGCGACGGCTTTAGCGTGGCGTGGTAGTCTCTTGGATGGGCTACCGCCGGGGAGCGCACAGCGTCTTTGAGATCCACCTGCACCTGGTGTGGGTGACGAAGTACCGTAAGCCTGTGCTGACGGGTGAGGTGGCCCTGCGGGCGCGGGAGTTGCTCAGGGAGATCTGCGCGGCGCACGAGGTGACGATCATGAAGGGGCATGTGTCGAAAGACCACGTGCACCTGATGGTGAGCATCCCGCCACAGGTGACGGTGAGCCGTCTGGTGCAGTGGCTGAAGGGGAAGAGTTCGCGGAAGATGCTCTCCGAGTTCTCGCACCTGCGCAAGAGGTTCTGGGGGAGGCACCTGTGGGCGCGGGGCTACTTCTGCTGCAGCAGCGGGAACGTGACCGACGAGGTGATAGCG
>JANQMB010000037.1 GCA_028280355.1 Verrucomicrobiales bacterium | reverse complement strand
ACGCGAACTCGAAACCCTGCTTTCTGGGGTGCGGCCGGTGGAAGGGGGGACGTCCGCGGACGGCGGGCGGGTGGCGTCCGCGTTCGTGGAGACCGTGAGGCGCATCGCGCGCGTCGAGAGGGCGATCGCGTCGGGGAACTCTGCCGAATTGCGCGACGGTGCGCTGGTCGCGGGTGGCGGCGGAGGGGTCATCAGGCGCATCGCGAGGTGGTTCGCCCTGCGCCGGGCGAAACGGGGGGAGCTCTCCCACGTGCACGTCGACGAGCTAGAGCGGCTGCTGGACCAGAAGGTCGCCCTCGCGGGCCAGGTGCTGTCGCAGATGAGGGAGGACGGCCTGTTGCGGTGCCTGACGAGGTCGCGCCCACAGCTGCAGCGGTTCCTGAAGGCGCTGCGCTCCCGGCGCGCGGCGAAGAAGGACGAGCTGTTTTCCGAGACCGGGTTCGAGGGGATACTGGGCGCCTTCCCGATATGGCTGGTGAAGCTCGCCGACGTCCACAGGGTCTTGCCCCTGAGGGAGAACTTGTTCGATCTCGCCATCATCGACGAGGCGACACAGTGCGATGTCCCCAGCTGCCTGCCGGTCCTCCAACGCGCGCGTCGCGTCCTGGTCGCGGGGGACCTCAAGCAGCTGCGGCATATCTCGTTCCTGTCGCGGGAGCGGCAGCGGCGCCTGGCGGGTGAGCACCGGATCGACCCCGGCTCACCGTTCGCCGACTACCGCGAGGTCAGCTTGCTCGACCTCGCCTCGGACAGGGTCAGCTCCTCCGCCCAGGTGGGTTTCCTCAACGAGCATTTCCGCAGCCGGCCGGCCATCATCGGGTTCAGCAACCGGAAGTTCTACTCGGGCTGCTTGAACATCATGACCGACAGGGCCGTCCCGCACGAGGGGGGGTGTCTATGGTTGCACCGGTGTGCGGGACGCCGGGACAAGGCCGGGGTGAACGCGGTCGAGGTCGACGCCGTCCTGCGGCATCTGGAGGAGCTTGCCCGGGACGGGCGCGGGTTCGGGGTCGCCGGGTGCCGGTCGGTGGGCGTGCTGTCGCCCTTCCGGGCGCAGGTCGACGCGATCCGGGAGGAGGTCGCCCACCGGCTCGGCGCGGACGCTTTCGACCGGCTGACGGGGGACCACCGGCTTCTGATCGCGACCGCCCACGGGTTCCAGGGCGAGGAGCGGGACGTGATGTTGCTCTCGCTCGCATCGGGGTCGGACGGGGCGGCCCAGTCGCTGCGTTTCTTGGGGCGCCCGGATGTCCTGAACGTCGCCGTCACCCGGGCGAAGGTCGAACAGCATGTGTACTGCTCGTTCGATGCCGAGTCGCTACCCCAGGGATCGCTGGTCCGCGAGTACCTGCACCACGTGATCCGCGGTGGCGGGATCGCTGGGGGCGGCGCCAGCGGTGCGGCGGCGCCCGCCGTTTGCGACCCCTTTGCGGAGGAGGTGTCTGCCGCCCTCCGGGAGATGGGCGCCGCCGTCCAACATGGTCGCGCGCTCGCAGGCTTGCGATTCGACCTGATCGCGATCCGCGACGGGGACGCGTTGGGAATCGATCTGCTGGGATATCCCGGCTTGCTGGAGGGGGCTTTTCCGATCGAGCGCTACAAGATGTTTCGCCGGGCGGGGATGCGGATCTTCCCCCTGGCATACAGCCAGTGGGTCGTCAGGCGTGACGAGTGCCTGGCGGTGTTGGGGCGGGCGCTGGCGGGCGGCGGGAGGGGCGCCACCTCCTCGCCCGCGCTTTGACCCGTTTCCGCCGCCGTGGCGGAGCCAGGCGGGTTTCGCCGGGCGATCTTACTCGGGCTCGCCGGGGCCGGAGGTGGCGAGCATCGTGCCGGCGGGGGCGCGCCAGCCGTGTTGGGGCAGGCCGACGATCTCCACCTGGCGTGTCTTGGCGGTGGCGGCGTCGAAGGCCAGCTCGAGGGTGAGCCGCTGGGGGGGGGGCGCGCCGCCGACAGCGTCGAGGAGGCCGAGCCGCTGCGCCTCGTCCCACGAAGCGTACCCATAGCCGAGGAGGTTGTTGTCGCTCGGGTTCTCGAGTCGGAGGCAGAGGTGTTGGCGTTCGTCGTCGAAGCGGTAGTTGTAGTAGTTGTCGGGGTAGGCGAGCACCCGCATCTGGGCGACCTCCTCGCCCCGGGTGTCGGTCGCCCTCGCGGCGATGCTATCCCAGCCGTGGGGGTTGTAACCGGTCGATGCCTCCCACTCGATGAGGTCGGCGTGCGGTAGGTGTTCGACGACAAAGGTCTCGACGCGGCCGGACTCCATCAGCGCGCTGACCTTCGACACGAAGTGGTCCGTCCCCTCGACGGGCGAGACGCCGCTGCCCTCGCAACTCACCTGGCGGTAGCCCATGGGCTCCAGTTCGGGGGAGGCCTTGAACGCCCGCGACATCAGCCGGGCGACCCTCGCGCCGTCTTTCACGAAGGCGGATTTCCGGACGGCGCCCTTCGCCTCCAGGTAGGCCTTCACGGTATCGACCGCGCGCCCGGAGAGGTCCCTGGTGTCTTGGGCGGTCTCATATTTCGCCAGGGTGGGGATGGCGTCGCTGCTCCCCCGCGCCCCGACCATGCGGATCGAGAGCATCGAGAGGCCGAGGACGAGGGCGGTGCCGCAGGCGGCGAACGCGGTGTTGAACTTCGGCAGTGGGACGACCGTGGCGATCGTGCGCCGGCGGGGCAGCAGCGCCTCGAAGCGGTCCGGGTGCAGGTAGGCGTCGATGTCCCGCTCGAGGTTGAAGGCTTTGCAGCTGCGTTTGAGGTCCGGGGTGCGGATGGCAGAATAGCACTTCGGGCAGCGGGTGGCCGTCGCGGTGTAGAACTTGAAGACAGAAGTGGGGTGCTGGCACGCCGGGCAGGAGAAGTAGAGCTTGCCGCGACGGATCTCCGGCCGGTAGGAAAAGAACTCGACCGCATCTTTGAGGGCGTCGCCCTCGAGGGGGGTGTAGTTCTTCTCCCGGGGCTTGGGTTCCGCATCGCCCGCCAGCGGGCCCACGTTGGCAGCGCTGTCCCCCAGCGCCGCGAGCATCTCCGCCATCCGTTCGCTGAGCGCCGCCCACTCGGTCATCATGCGCTGCATCCCCCCTTGGAACCGCTCCTGCTGTTCGCGCTGAGTGCGCTCTGCCCGCGTCGGCGGGGTGGGTTTGGGCGCCAGACGCGGAGCCGGTAACTTACTGCCGGCCGGGACGGCGGGAGCGCCGCGTAATAGTCTCGAAACGCGATTGGACGCGATTCGTGGTCGATGTAATTGCAAGCCTCCCATTTCTTGTAATTACAGTAAATAATCACATTTATATTAAATGTTCAAATTATTTTCAACTTTTCTTAAATATTTGTAAAATATGAACATGTTGGAGTCTTGGTGAATACGATTGCAATACCGGGCATAGGGCGGAGGTTCAGGGGGTCTCGGATGTCCCTTCCCCCCCGAGTTCTCAGTGTCCCGGCGTTGCTGTTGGGTTCACTCCTGCTTGCCTTGGTCATCCCTGCAGCCGGGCAGGTGCGGGTATCTGAGCTGATGGCGTCGAACGACGGCGGCATCCTCGACGGGGATGGGGATGCGGAGGATTGGATCGAGATCGAGAACCGCGGCGCGGTGGCTATCGACCTGGCGGGGTTCCGGCTCGACGACGGCGGCGACAGCTGGACGTTTCCGGCCGTCACCCTGGGCGCTGGCGAGCTGTTGGTGGTGTTCGCTTCGGGGAAGGATCGGTCGGATCCGGGGGGGGGACTGCACACCAGCTTCTCGCTGTCGGCGTCGGGGGAGACGCTGACCTTGCGGGGCGCCGGTGGCGCCCTGCTCGACCAGGTGCCCTTCCCCCGGCAGCGCACCGATGTCTCATACGGCCGCGACGGATCTGGGGCGTTCGTTTACTTCCGTATCCCGTCCCCCGGGGGGGCGAACCCGGCCAATGGTCTCCGGGCGATCGCCCCCGAGCCGGAGTTCTCCATCGGGCGCGGCTACTACCAGTCGCCGTTCCATGTCGAGCTGGATGCGGCCGGGGCGGAGGTCCGTTTCACCTTGGACGGGACGGCGCCGACGCTGTTGAACGGCCGGGCCTATCGCGCGCCGCTCCCGGTCGACCGGACGACGGTCGTCCGTGCGGCGGCGTTCGCCCCGGGTGCCCTGGGGAGCGAGGCCGTCACTCACACCTACGTGTTCGCGGAGGACGTGCTCGACCAGCCGGCGATGAGCCGCGCGGTGGTGGAGGACCCGGCCTACGCGCCGCAGCTCGCAGGGGATCTGCAGAGCCTGCCGACCTTGTCGATCTCGCTGGACAGCGCGACTTTCTCCGGTCCGGCGGGGATCTATCGGGAGTTCACCCGGCGGGGGCGCGACGCCGAGGTGGCGATCGGCCTCGAGTACTTCGACCCCCGCGCCGCCGGTGGTTTCGCGATCAACGCGGGCCTGCGGATCCATGGCGGCCAGGCCCGCTTCCACCAGAAGAAGCCGCTGCGTCTCTATTTCCGCTCGGAATACGGCCGGAGTTCGCTGAACTACCCGCTGTTCCCGGGCTCGCCGGTGACCGAGTTCAAGCGGTTGCTGTTGCGCCCGGGGGGGCACGACGGGTTCGCGACCGAGTGGAACCGGACCGATGGCAACGGCTTCCCCCTGCGCGACGAGGACGGCAACTACCTGATGCGGGGTCGCAACGATCTGACGGAGAGCGCCAGCTATGTCCGCGACGAGTTCATGCGTCGCAGCGAGGTCGCGATGGGGCTGTTGTCGCCCCGCGGGCGTTTCGTCCACCTCTATATCAACGGGGAATACTGGGGGATGTACAACCTGCACGAACGCGCCGATGAGGAGATGTTCGCCAGCCACGGGGGGGGGGACGCCGAGGATTGGGACGTCGTCGCGCAGGGTGGCGAGATCAGGTCTGGGGAGGGCGGAGGTTGGAGGGAGCTGATGGATCTCTCCGCCCGGGGGGTGATCTCCACCGAGGACTATGTGACCCTACTGAGGTTGGCCGGGGAGGACGCGTTCATCGACGCGATGATCACCCGCATATGGAGCGGCGACCACGACTGGCTGGAGCCGCTGGGGATCCACCGGCGAGGGTCGCTCAGCCGCTTCGGCAACAGCCTGGCACCCAACAACCGCAACTGGTTCGCCGGGCGCCGTTCGCGCGGGGGGGCGGCCGACGCCCCGTTCCAGTTCTTCAGCTGGGACGCGGAGATCTCGATGGGCAACGACCGGTTCCTCAACTCGGGGAACCGCAACATGGACTACGACCTCACCGAGGTGGCCGTGCCCAACTCGGCGGGCGCGCCCTATGCGGCCCTCGCCGAGCACCCGGAGTTCCGGCTGCGCCTCGCGGACCGCCTACAGCGCCACCTTGCCGGCGATGGCGAGCTCGCCCGGGGGGCGGCGAAGGCCCGTCTCGACCAGATCGCCGGGGAGGTCCGGTCTGCTATCCCGGCGGAGTCCGCCCGCTGGGGGAACATCCACGGCGGGGTGCCACTGACCCGTGATGCGGAGTGGGAGGCGGAGATCGGGTGGCTGAGCGACCGGTTCCTGGAGCACCGGGGGGACATCGTCCTCGGTGGCCCGGTCGGGCTGGATTTCGACCGCGACGCTTTCCCGGGGCTGGCCTTCGCCGGCAGCGTGTCCCTCACCGACCTGATGCGGTCGGCCGTCGTCACGTCGAACCCGGTGACCTATCGGCTGGGCGGCACCCGGGAGTATCTCGAGGGGGGGGCGGTGCGGGTCCGCCTCGACGGCGAGGCGGGGGAGGCGTACAAGCTCCAGCTGCTGCTCAACGAGATGCCGGGGACCGAGGGCGTGACCCATCTCCTGCGGCTGAACGGGGTGCAGGTCGACTCCGCGTTCCCGGCCAACGCGATCACCGACCCGGCCCGGCAGGGCTTCCTGTGGAGCTATCAATGGGTCGCCGATACAGAAACCGCCGAATTTGAAATCGATACGAGGGTGAGCGGCAACTTCGTCCGCACGGACCCCTACCAGCTGGCCCTCGCCGGTTTCACCCTGGAGCGGACCGCCGCCCCGTCCGGCGCACCGGTGGGCGAGCTCGCCTTTGGGGGGGTGGGGGACCTCGACCTCGATGGCGAGTTCACCTATGCGGTCGACCTCGGTGGCGACGGGGGGATGACCATCGGCGCGGCCTCGTTCGCCGGATGCCGGAACCCCGGGGTCGAGGTGGCCGGGCCGGGCGTCACGGTGATGGCGGTGCCGGGGCACTTTCGGGGGCGCGGCCTGTTCCCAGATATCGAGACGCCGTCGGTGGCCCCGCCCGCCGGGGGATACGCCGCACCGACG
The DNA here is from genome assembly GCA_028280355.1 of Verrucomicrobiales bacterium. Taxonomy (GTDB): domain Bacteria; phylum Verrucomicrobiota; class Verrucomicrobiia; order Verrucomicrobiales; family DEV007; genus JANQMB01. The sequence continues at coordinate 6,919 of JANQMB010000037.1, read as the reverse complement.
GCGGTGACCCTCGACCCGCTGGGGCAGCCGGGGACGCTCTACTATACGGTCGACGGCAGCGACCCGCGGCGCCCGGGTAGCTACGGGCGGACCGAGCTGGTCGCGCCCACCTCCGCGGCGTCGGTCCTGGTCCCTTCGATCGCCAACGGCGGGGCCGCCCTCGGTGTCGGCTGGAGGGATGTCGGCCCCCCTGCGAACATCGGCGAGTGGCGCAGCGGGGCGGCGGCGGTGGGGTTCGAGTCGCCCGAGGGGGACTTCGCGAGGTTCATCGGCACCGATGTCGGCGAGATGCTGGGTGCCAACGCCTCTGTCTACGTCCGGGTGGCGTTCGATGTCCCTGCCGCGGAGCTGCCCAAGATCGAGCGGCTCGTATTGAGCATGCGTTATGACGACGGCTTCGCGGCCTTCCTCAACGGGCAAGCCGTCGCGTCCGCCAACTCGCCCGGGACGCTGGCGTGGAACTCGAGGGCGACCATCAGCCGGCGCGATTCCGACGCCGTGGTCGCACAGCATTTCGACATCTCCGACCACATGGACTTGCTGGTGGCCGGGGAGAACGTCCTCGCCCTGCAGGGGCTCAACATCAACCTCGCGAGCACGGACCTGCTGACGGCGCCGACGCTGACGGCGATGGTCGAGGAGAGGGCGCCCTCCGTGGCGCTATCGGCGCAGGCATACGGCGGCCCCTTCACGGTGGGGGAGACCACCACCGTGAAGGCGCGGCTGCGGCACGCGAACGGCGAGTGGTCGGCGATGCGCGAGGCGCGCTACCGGGTCGGTGGCCCTTCGCCGGCCGCAGGGGATCTGGTGATCTCCGAGATCCACTACCGCCCGCTCGGCCCGCGGACCGCCGCCGAGGCGGCGGCCGGCGGCTCGCGTTCCGACTTCGAGTTCGTCGAGATCGGCAACGTCTCCGGCGCGCCCTTCGACCTCCGCGGGCTGCGTTTCAGCGACGGGGTCGAGTTCGGGTTCTCCACCTCGCCGATCACCTCCCTGGCGCCGGGGGAGCATGTGGTGGTGGTTTCCAACCGCGAGGCGTTTGCGGCCCGCTATGGCGCCGCGGCGGCGGCGAGGGTGGCCGGCGTGTTTGTCGGCGGGACCCGGCTCTCCAACGGTGGCGAAAGGGTGGCGATCGAGAACGCCGCCGGCGAGGAACTGTTCACCGTCGTCTACGATGATCGTCCCCCCTGGCCGGAGGCGGCGGATGGCGATGGTCCATCGATCGAGCTGGTCGACCCCGGGGCCGACCCGATGCTCGGGGGGAACTGGCGGGCGAGTGCCGCGACCGGAGGATCGCCAGGGTTCGATCCAGCCTCGGTCGACAGCGACGCCGACGGCCTCCCGGATGCATGGGAGTTCCTGTTCTTCGGTGGGCTCGCACAGGATGGGGCGGGCGACCCCGACGCCGACGGGCTCGACAACCTGGCGGAACTGGGGGCGGGCAGCAATCCAGGCGAGCCGGACAGCGACGGCGATGGCCTGGACGACGGCGCCGAGATCGCGGCCGGCAGCGACCCCGCCGACCCCGACAGCGATGGGGACGGCGTCCGCGACGGGGACGAGATTGGCAGCCCGCTGCTGGTGGACACCGATGGCGACGGGTTGGCGGATGGCGAAGAGGGTGCCTCGGGGACCGATCCGAACTCCAGGGACAGCGACGGGGACGGCGTGCCGGACGGTGTGGAGGTCGCTGGCGGGGGGGACCCCCTCGACCCCACGTCGCGGCCGGCGCTGTCGCAGGGTGAGGTCCTGGTCTACTGCCCGCTCGACGGCGAGCCTGAGGTGGGAGGGGAGGTGCCCAACCTGGCGGGGGGCGCCGGGCTCGTTCTCGGTGCCAGCCCGGCCACCGGCGCGATCGGTGGCGCATACGCCTTCTCCACCAGCCCGGGCGGGCTCGACTTCGGCCGCCGGGGCGATCCGGGTAGGGCGGCCATGAGCGCCATGCTGTGGTTTCGCCCCGATGGGTCGGGTTCTGGTGTGTTGTTAGGTAAGGGGGGGCTAGCCGACGGGGAGGGGGGGTGGTCGATCTCGTTGGACGGTGCGGGTTCGTTGGTTTTCCGCATCACCGCCGATGGGGTTTCGCGGGAGCTGGCCGTGCCGCGGGGTGCCGCTGGGGGGTGGGGGCACGCCGCGCTGACGATCCGTGAGGACGGCGACTCGGCGCGGGCCGCCGCCTACCTCGACGGCGTCGAGATCGGGGGTACGGGTGCCTTGCCTGGGGCGGTGCGCTCCCATATACCGCTCGCCGCGGCCTACGACCCGGAGGGCGGCGGGGTGTTTCCCGGTGCCCTCGATGATGTGTGCATCGTCGCCAGGGCCCTGGCGCCGGAGCAGGTGGCGGAGGTGGTGGATGGTGGCCAGTGGGGTTTGGGGGCGCTGGAGGTGATCGCCTCGGGCGCTGGAGATAACGATCACGACCGGCTCCCCGACGACTGGGAGCGGATGCATTTCGGCACCCTGGCGCAGGATGCGGATGGCGACCCTGACAACGACGGGCTGAGCAACCGACAGGAGTTTGAGATCGGCAGCGACCCGACGAGCGGCGACGGTGATGGCGACGGGGTGGCCGACCGCGATGAGGTCGCCGCGGGCTCTGACCCCGGGTCGCCTGCCGGGGTGCCATCCGGTGCGGGCATCGTCGCCGGGATGGCGCTCTACGGGAGTCTCGATACCGCAGACAGTAGTGTGGCGGGTGGTGTCACGACGGTTTTTGATCTGACGGTGCCCCCGGAGAACGGGGTGCTAACGGGGGGCAGCCGCACGGTCGCCGGGCGGGTGGGTGAGGCCATCGAGTTCGCTGGGGGGACAGTGTCGTTCGGCGATGTGCACGACCCGGGCAGGGACAGCTATGCGGTGTCGCTGTGGGTCCGGCCCGGAGTGGTCGCCGCGGGGGAGACCCAGTTGGTCGCGGGGAAAGGGGTTTCGGATCCCGCCGGCCTCGGTGCTTGGGGGATCTACCTGATCGGGGATCAGTTCGCCGCCGCCGGTGCCTTCGACGACGGTACCCAGTGGATGGTGCGCAACGCGGCGCCGGCCGCGGGGACTGCGGCGAGGCCGGGGTTCTGGTCGCACCTGGTGTTCGAGATCGATCGCGCGGCGGGCGTGGCACGCCTGTTCGTCAACGGACAGCCCGCCGGATATGGGGGGGAGCCGAGGGCGTTCACCACGGCGGCGGGCGCCGATGTCGATGGGGCGCTGGTGTTGGGGGGGGGCTCGTTCGGTGGGGCGGTGGACGAGTTCGCGATCTGGCGCCGGGTGTTGAGCGCCGGTGAAATCGCCGCCCTCTCCCGTGCCGGGGCCGGTGGCGTAACGCTTTCGACGCTCGGCGGGATGCCGGGCGACCCGCAGCTCGCGGTATCGCCAGGTCTGCTCGAGGTGGTCGTCAACCCCGGCGAGACCGGGAGCGGTTTCTTGGAGATCGGTAACCCGGGTGGCGGTGTGCTCGGCTGGTTGTTGTCGATCGACCCACCGCAGCCGGTGACCTTGGAGATGGCGCTTGCCCGGCTCGACACCGGGTTCGGTGGGATCACCGGCCTGATCCCAGACCGCTACGATTTCAGCGAGGGATCGACCGGGAACCTCATCGTCACCGGAGGGTTGGATATGTTCGACGGCGGCAACGTGATCAGCACGGACCTGCAGGCCTCGATCGCGTACTCCGACGGCCTGGTCGCGAACTCCGGGGGGTTCGGGGACGGCGGACGCTATTTCACCCGCAAATACCCAGGGTTGTTCGTGCTGACCGCAGACCTCTCGGGGGTATCGTTCTTCGACATCTCGGGGAACCTGGGGGCGGACGGGAGCGGTTCGGCCGAGGCCGCCGAGCTGTCGATACAACGCGGGACGCGGACTTTCCGCGGTTTCGTAAAGCGGGTGTTCGACGGGTACGACCCGTTCTCCGACTCCGTCGACCCTTCGGTGAACCACCTGATCATCGTCGAGGACGGCGCATCGGCCGCGGGGCAGTCTTTCAGCAGCAGCACCGACGACGACGACCACCGGATCGATGGCCTCTCCTCCGTCTCGCGGGTCTACTACCTGCTGTTCTCCGGGCGGGATGGTCGGCGGTTCGACGATGCGGAGATGCTGGCGATCATGGGGGCGTTTTTGGACACCGTCGGGGTCACCGACGGCTGGGCCTCGGCCCCTGTGACGGCGGGGGCCGTCCGGGGAGGTGGTGGTGGCCAGGTTCGGGTCGACGTCGATGGCGCCGGGCTGGCCCCGGGATCGCGGCTCGAGACGACGGTCCGCCTGCGGTCGAACGGGCGGGGTGGGGGCGGGGCGTCTGTCCCGCTGGTGATGCGGATCAACTCCCCGCCGGTGAGCTCAGGGTCGGCCCTGCCCGACTTGCTGTTCGACGAGGACGGCCCCCTCCAGGAGGTGGAACTGTTCCCCGCCTTCGACGATCCCGACGGCGGAGGGGCGGCGTTGGACTATACCGTGTCGGACAACAGCGCCCCGGACCTGTTCGCACAGATGGAGATCGACCCTGTCTCGGGCCGGCTCTCGGTGCGCCCGGCGCCGGACCGCTTCGGGGAGGCCGACCTTGTGTTGCGCGCGACGGATGCAAACGGGCTGTTCGCGGAGCGGCCCCTCAAGGTCAAGGTCGCCGCCGTCGACGACCCGCCGGTGGGGCGCCCGATCGGCGACGTGTTCGCCGATGCCGCGGCGTCGCCGGTGACGATGGAGCTCGCGGCGTATTTCAGCGACGCCGACCCCGGGGACATCCTGACGTATTCCTTGCGCCTGGGGGGCGACGAGATTTTCGACCTGGCCTCGGTGGACGCCGGGTCTGGGAGGCTGTCTCTGACGTTCTCGGTGTTCGCCCACGGGACGGCGACGGTGGTCGTGAGGGCGACCGACCGCAGCGGGTTGTTCGCCGAAGAGGTGTTCAAGGTGATATTGCCAGAGGTCGGGGCGCCGGAGGTCGCGGTGGACAGCGAGGTGGGCACCAACCGCCAGACCGGGCTGCTCGAACAGCTGATCACGATCACCAACCTCGCCGCGCGGCCGGTCCTGGCCACGCGGGTGCGGCTCGAGGGGCTCCCGGATGGGGTGGAGGTGAGGAATGCCAGCGCCATCGACCCCGACGGCGTTCCGGTGATCATCTACCATCTGCCCCTGCAACCCGGTGAGAGCGTCGCCCTGGTCGTCGAATACTACACGCCGGACAGACGCCTGACGGCGGCGGCGACCCCTGTGGTCGCGGTGAGCGAGCGGCCCGCATCCGGCGCGACACCCGGAGCCCCGTTCGCCATCGAGCGGCTCATGGTCCTGGCCGACGGGGCGGTCCTGATCGAGTTCGCCTCCGAGCCTGGCGCCCGATATGTCGTCCAGTACACCGACGACGGGGCGGCCTGGAGCGATGCGGGAACGCCACTCCGCGCGGGCGGGACACGCGTGCAGTGGATCGACCGAGGTTCCCCCCAGACCCACGCCCACCCGGGCACCGTCACCGGAAGGATCTACCGGGTGGCGAAAATAGCCGATTGAGGTGCTTTGCTATTGCACGAACGGGGCGGGCTGGTTTGACTTGTTCCGTTACAATGAATTTCAAGATCGGCTTACTGTTTGTGGCGATGGCCCCTTTGGCGGTGGTGGGGCACGCCGGGCCGTCGGACGGGGGGAAAGCCCTGGTGGTCCCTCCGCTGGAGGTCGATGAGGCCCGTGATGCGGGCTGGAGGCTCTCCGCGGGCTATACCTATAGGAGCTTGGGGGGTGTCGACTTCCACACCGGTTCGTTCTCCCAGCATCACGTGCTCAGCACGCTGGCCGGCCGCCCCTTCCAGCGTCGGACTGGGGCGGGGGCCATCACCGGTCTCGGCGACCGTTTCTACCGGGACGGGTTTGTTCGGGTCGACTCGAGCGGTTCGACTGACGGCCTGACGTGGTTTTGGGGATATGACAGTGCCGGGCAGGTGCAGGGCGACGCCGTGGTGCAGACGAGCCGCCCGGCGCGGGGGAGGACGGTCTCCGAATCGCGGCGGCACAGCCCCTCCTCCTGGATGGACGACTTCGAAGCCGGCGGACCGCTGCTCAACCTCGAGTACCTATTCCCCTCGACGTCACCGTTTCAGTTCGGCGCCGGGATTTCCGTCTCGTGGGTCGAGTGGGGTGGCGGGAGCCAGTCATCCACCTTTCGCGCCAGGCAGTCGTCGGTCACCACCGAGACGGTCGTCACCGACCGTTTCGGCCTCGGCGGTGCGACCCCGCCTGCGGCCCCCTATGAGGGGACCTTCACCGGTCCCGGGGTTCTCCTGGATGCGGTGCCTGCGGCGCGGGCCGTGTCCCGCCGGGAAGTGGACCGTTCCCGGTTCGAGTTCTTCAACCGGGTCGACGAGTCGCTCGACGTCGACCTCTATACCCTGTCGCCCGGCGTGACCACCCGCTGGCAGGGGGGGAAGGTGTTCGCCGATCTCGGGGGCGGGTTGGCGGTCAACATCGCCGACTGGAAGGCGCGGCACCGCGAGGTTCTCTACGTCTCCCGGGACGGTGGCCCCGCGAGGTCGGTGCGCTCCTGGACGAACACCGCAGGGGGGACGGAGGTGCTGTGGGGGGCGTTTGTGCAGGCGGGAATCGGCATCCAGTGTTCCCGGCAACTCAGCGTACAGGGATTCGTCCGCTACGACTGGTCGCAGCACCTGCGGGGATCAGTGGGGCCGTCGACCTTCGAGGTCGACCTTGACGGGGTGAGCGGTGGCGTCGTCGCCACCTGGAGTTTCTGAGCCTCGCTTAGGAACCGGGTTGCTCGTCCGTCGCCTCGGCAGCTTCCTCTGCCGGGGGTTCTGGAGAAGGGGTGCCGCCATCCTGTTCCGGCGCAGGGTCAGAGGTGCCTGAATCCACCGGAGGGGTAGCGGGGGTGTCGGGCTCGGGGGGCGTGGGCTCGGGAGTTGGCTCGGGCTCAGGGGTTGGCGTAGGG
>JANQMB010000029.1 GCA_028280355.1 Verrucomicrobiales bacterium | reverse complement strand
GTTGAGACAGCGCCCATCTCGTTGCACGATTCGTGCAGGTCGGAACTTACCCGACAAGGAATTTCGCTACCTTAGGACCGTTATAGTTACGGCCGACATTCACCAGGACTTAGGATCAGAGCTTCGCCCGAAGGCTAACACCTCCCCTTAATCTTTTGGCATTGGTCACGTGTCACATCCTATACTTCCACTTACGTGTTCGCAGAATGCTGTGTTTTTGCTAAACAGTCGGATGGGCCCTTTCACTGCGCCCGGGACAAGCCCGGGACCCCTTCTCCCGAAGTTACGGGGCTAGATTGCCGAGTTCCTTAACAGGGTTTCACTCTTGCGCCTTAGTATATTCTACCCACCCACCTGTGTCGGTTTACGGTACGGGCTCCTTAGCATACGCTAGAACTTTTCTTGGCGGACTCTTTAAAGGATCCGGTGCACCCGAAGGATTCCCGTCAGCTTGCGCCCCTGCCACTTTCAGCCGGCAGGCCTTTTCCGAATCCGCGTCCTTCTAGTTTAAGTTTCGGAGGTGCTGGAATATTAACCAGCTTTCCATCGCCTACGCCCATCGGCCTCGGCTTAGGTCCCGACTAACCCTGGGATGACCAGCATTGCCCAGGAAACCTCGGGTTTACGGCGGCCAGGGATTTCACCTGGCTTATCGTTACTCATGTCTACATACTCACTTCTCAACTCTCCACCATCAGTCGCCTTACGGCTTCAACGTGTTGAGAATGCTCCTCTACCACGCACAGCAAGCTGTGCATCCAGAGCTTCGGTATAGCGCTTATCGCCAATCATTTTCGGCGCAGGATCTCTCGATGAGTCAGCTGTTACGCTTTGTTTAAATGGTGGCTGCTTCTAAGCCAACATCCTCACTGTCTATGAAATCCCACCTCCTTTCCACTGAGCGCTATTTAGGCACCTTAGCTGCTGATCTGGGCTGTTTCCCTTTCGACTACGGAGCTTATCCCCCGCAGTCTCACTGCCGCGTTCCACCCCCCGGTATTCGGAGTTTGGTTGAGTTTGGTACCCGGGTATGGGCCCTAGCTCATTCAGTGCTCTACCCCCAGGGGTCAGCACGCGACGCTGCACCTAAATGCATTTCGAGGAGAACCAGCTATCACGGGGTTTGATTAGCCTTTCACTCCGACCCACAGCTCATCCGAACAGTTTTCAACCTGTACCGGTTCGGTCCTCCACGCGATTTTACTCGCGCTTCAACCTGGCCATGGGTAGGTCACCTCCGTTTCGGGTCTAGCGCCTGCGACTATGGTCGCCCTGTTCGGACTCGCTTTCGCTACGCCTACACGCCAGAAGCGCTTAAGCTTGCCACAGACACTAACTCGTAGACTCATTAAGCAAAAGGCACGCGGTCACCCCCGAGGGGGCTCCCACACCTTGTAGGCACACGGTTTCAGGTTCTATTTCACTCCGCTCGCAGCGGTACTTTTCACCTTTCCCTCACGGTACTTGTTCACTATCGGTCGCCAGCTAGTATTTAGCCTTACGCCATGGTCGGCGCAGATTCATACGGAGTTTCACGTGTTCCGTATTACTCAGGGACATCCTAGGCTCCTTCACGTTTTCGGTTACAGGCCTTTCACCTTCTATGGAGCGCCTTTCCATACGCTTCACCTAACGATCAGGATACCATGTCGGAGCCCTACAACCCCGGGGGCAAAGCCCCCGGTTTGGGCTGTTCCGCTTTCGCTCGCCACTACTTACGGAATCGCATTCGCTTTCTTTTCCTCCGGTTACTGAGATGTTTCACTTCACCGGGTGTCGCGTGCCCTCCCCTATATATTCAGGGAGGGACGACCCACTATTAAGCGGGCCAGGTTACCCCATTCGGAGATCCCCGGGTCATAGCGTAAGTGCCGCTATCCGGGGCTTATCGCAGCTTATCACGTCCTTCATCGCCTTCTGGCACCAAGGCATCCACCGTGTGCCCTTAGTAACTTGTCTCTCGATCCGGTTGCCACCTCCGCCCGGGGGCGGCGGCGGCGAAACTGATCTCGATGCCGTTATCACTAAAGACTTTGCAAGATTGAACCCGGCCAAGATCGGCCGAGGGCTCTATCAATAAAATTGCAGATTTTCTACCCAGTATGCAGTTGTCAAAGAACAGGGGACTCCCGGCAAGACAGTCCGACCGCAGCCCATGGGGCTGGCATGGTGGGTCTGACAGGACTCGAACCTGTGACCCCCGCCTTATCAAGGCGGTGCTCTAACCAGCTGAGCTACAGACCCAATCGGGGTGACGGGAACAGATCCCACAAGCCGAAGCTTGGCGGGGGGATGCAGGTCACCTGCGCCCCCATCCGCTTTGCCAGAACCACCATCCTGAGATGGTGGAGGCATGCGGATTCGAACCGCAGACCCTCTGCTTGCAAAGCAGATGCTCTACCAACTGAGCTATGCCCCCGTCGGGAAGGTCGGGGAAAGTGAAAAAACTAAGTTGTGCGTTGCATGCGCCACCTGTGCGGAGGCGGTGCGATTCAAGCATCGAGCTTGAGGTCGCCTCAGGCTTTCGCCATCGGCAATCACCGTTGTCTTGGTCCCGGAGCTACCGGGGACGTTAGGTGTCGACCTATCTACCGTTACCGGCCCGCGGGGCCGGTGGGTCCGGGTGAGAGTGGACCCGGTAGAGTGCTCCTTAGAAAGGAGGTGATCCAGCCGCAGGTTCCCCTACGGCTACCTTGTTACGACTTCATCCCAGTTACCAGCTACACCTTCGGGCCCTGCCTCCTTGCGGTTGGCGTGGACACTTCGGGTGCGGCCGGCTTCCATGATGTGACGGGCGGTGTGTACAAGACCCGGGAACGTATTCACGGCACCGTAGCTGATGTGCCATTACTAGCGATTCCAGCTTCATGTGGGCGAGTTGCAGCCCACAATCCGAACTGAGCCCAGTTTTGAGGATTTCCTCCACCTTGCGGTATCGGTTCACATTGTGCTGGGCATTGTAGTACGTGTGCAGCCCTAGGCGTAAGGGCCATACTGACTTGACGTCATCCCCACCCTCCTCCTGTTTAATACAGGCAGTCTGACTAGAGTCCCCGGCATTACCCGCTGGCAACTAATCATAGGGGTTGCGCTCGTTGCTGGACTTAACCAAACATCTCACGACACGAGCTGACGACAGCCATGCAGCACCTGTGCAAGTCCGGCCGAACCGACGATCTGCTTTCACAGAACTACGACAAGCATGTCAAGCCTAGGTAAGGTTCTTCGCGTTGCATCGAATTAAGCCACATACTCCACCGCTTGTGCGGGTCCCCGTCAATTTCTTTGAGTTTTAGTCTTGCGACCGTACTCCCCAGGCGGCGCGTTTAACGCGTTAGCTCCGGCACGGACGGGGTCGAACCCGCCCACACCAAACGCGCACCGTTTACTGCTAGGACTACAGGGGTATCTAATCCCTTTCGCTACCCTAGCCTTCGTGCCTCAGCGTCAGTAAGTGTCCAGAGTCTCGCCTTCGCCACTAGTGTTCCTCACGATATCTACGCATTTCACTGCTACACCGTGAATTCCAGACTCCCCTCCACTACTCTAGCCTGGCAGTATCGGATGCAGTTCCAGGGTTGAGCCCTGGGCTTTCACATCTGACTTACCAAGCCGCCTACGCACGCTTTACGCCCAGTGATTCCGAACAACGCTTGGGACCTTCGTATTACCGCGGCTGCTGGCACGAAGTTAGCCGTCCCTTCCTCTTGAGGTACTATCAGGACCCGGCCGCTATTAACGGTGAGCCTTTACTCCCTCATGACAGGAGTTTACAACCCTAGAGCTGTCATCCTCCACGCGGCGTCGCACCGTCAGGCTTGCGCCCATTGCGAATGATTCTCGACTGCTGCCACCCGTAGGTGTCTGGACCGTGTCTCAGTTCCAGTGTGACTGATCATCCTCTCAGACCAGCTACCCGTCGTCGCCTTGGTGAGCCGTTACCTCACCAACAAGCTGATAGGCCGCGAGCCCATCCAGAAGTGCCAGGCCCGAAGGTCCCCGGCTTTAATCACCACGGGAGGCCCCGTGGGATCACATACGGTATTAATCCACCTTTCGGTGGGCTATCCCCTGCTTCTGGGCAGGTTGCTCACGTGTTACTCACCCGTTCGCCACTAGGAACTACTCAAAGCAAGCTTCATGTAGTTCCTCGTCCGACTTGCATGTCTTATCCACGCCGCCAGCGTTCGTTCTGAGCCAGAATCAAACTCTCCGAAAAGAAAGTATTGAGCCTCCGCCGGCAAGCCGGCCTCGGCAAATATTCTGACGGGAATCGGGGTGCCTACTTTCAAGCACCCCGGTTACCGCGCACCGCTTCGCTCCAAGCGAGCGGCACGCAACGCACAAATTAGCTTTTTCAATTTCCGTCTCGATCCGGCGACCGCAGAGCAATCTGCGAACGTCTGACCGAGCCTGTCTTCTCAAAGAACACCATCTCCCCCAGTGCCCGGACACGATAATCACTCGGAGGTGAACGCGCGCCCTGGAGCCTTGCGGGAAGCCAACTTCTTCCAGTTGGCGGGCGGGGATTATAACCGACCCCATCTGGGGGTCAAACATTTTTGTGAAGGTTTGCGGAGTTTTCTCCACCGCCCCACCGGCGCCCAGCGCCGCTAGGGAACGGGCGTCGCAAAATATGAAAATTACAAGTTTAGGACAGGCGTAGGACTCCGGCTCGATCCGCGACAAACTGGCGGATCGGCGCGCCTCGCCGGAGGGGTGGGAGGCTCCCAGACCGTCGCCAGAAGATCGTGCCGCCGGCTACTGACCCTCGATCACCTCCGGCCAATCGGTGTGGAAATACTCGCCGGCCGGCCGGTCTAGACGCTCGTAGGTATGCGCGCCGAAGAAGTCCCGTTGGGCTTGCAACAGGTTGGCCGGCAGGCGCTCGCTGCGGAAGCTGTCGTAGTATCCGAGCGATGCGCTAAAGGCGGGCACGGGGATGCCGCTCCTGACCGCGAGGGACACCACCTGGCGCCAGTCGGCCTGGCAGGTCTCGAGGACGCCCCTGAAATACGGGTCGAGCATCAGGTTGGCCAGCTCCGGGTCGCGGTCGTAGGCGTCGGCGATGCGGTTCAGGAAGCGGGCCCGGATGATGCACCCGCCACGCCAGATCTTCGCGATCGCGCCGAGGTCGAGCCCCCAGCCATAGGTGCCGCCGACCCGCCTCATCAGGTCGAGCCCCTGTGCGTAAGAGATGATCTTCGAAGCGTGGAGTGCCCGCTCGACCATCGCGACGAGGGCCTCCTTGTCCGGCCCGCCGTCGGCGATCGTCTCGTTCGAGGGGCCGGCGAGCTCGGACGAGGCGGCGACGCGCTGCTCCTTCTGTGAGGAGAGGACGCGGGCCTCCACGGCGGCGTTGATGGTGGAGATGACGACGCCGTGCTCGACCCCGCTCATGACGGTCCAGCGGCCGGTCCCCTTCTGGCCGGCCCGGTCCATGATCACCTCGACGATCGGTTTCCCGGTCTCGGGGTCGACCTGCTCGAAGATCTTGCCGGATATCTGGATCAGGTAGCTCTCGAGGTCGCCGGCGTTCCACCGCCCGAACACCTCCGCCAGCTCGGCCGCCGAGAAGCCCGCGGCGCGAAAGAGGTTGTATGCCTCACAGATCAACTGCATGTCGCCGTACTCGATGCCGTTGTGCACCATCTTCACGTAGTGCCCGGCGCCCCCGGGGCCGATATGGGTCACGCAGGGGTCGCCGTCGACCTTCGCGGAGATGGCCTCGAAGATCGGCCGCACCATCTCCCAGCTCGCCGCCGGTCCGCCAGGCATGATCGCGGGGCCCTTCCTCGCCCCCTCCTCGCCGCCCGAGACGCCAGTCCCCATGTAGAGCAGGCCGCCCCCCTCCAGGTCCTTCGACCGGCGCTCGGTGTGGATGAAGTAGGTGTTCCCGCCATCGATGACCAGGTCCCCCTCGTCGAGGAGCGGGACGAGCTGCCCGATCACCGCATCCACGGCGTCCCTGTCGGCGGGGTCCGCGCCCGCCTTCGACTGGACGAGCATCATCACCTTCCGCGGCCGCTCGATGCTATCGACGAACTCCTCGAGGCTATCCGCACCGTAGAGGTTCTTCCCCGGGTTGGCCTCGACGAACTCGCGGGTGGTGGAGGTCGTCCGGTTATACACCGACACCCGGAACCCCCGGCTCTCGATGTTGAGCACCAGGTTTTGCCCCATCACCGCCAGGCCGATCAGTCCGAAGTCGCTCTTGCTCATCGTTGTTATTTTGGTCTAAGTATCCAAATATGCGGGGATCCCGCATACCCGTGCCACCCATCCCACGTACGGGCTATTTCGCAACTGCCAATGCCCGACCTCGAGATCCAGCTCACCACGAGACCGCTGCGGATCTCGCCCCCGGATTGGGACGGAAGGTTCGGGGCCGAGAGCTCCTTCGTCGGCGTCGTCCGGCGGGTCGAGGCGGGGCGCGAGATACGGGGCATCGACTACTCCGCCTACCTGCCGATGGCGGAGAGGTCCCTGCGCGGGCTCGGCGCGCGGGCCAGCGAGCTCTTCGGGGAGCACCGGGCGAAGATCACCCACCGCATCGGCTTCGTGGCGGCGGCGGAGCCCTCCGTCGAGATCCAGGTGAGCGCCCCCCACAGCGGGGAGGCGTTCGACATCACCCGGTGGTACCTCGCGGAGATCAAGGCGCAGACGCCGATCTGGAAGGAGGTGGTACCGATCGCGGGAGACGCATGAACCTGCCCAACAAACTCACCACCGCCCGCCTCTTCCTCACCGTCGCCTTTGTCGCGATCATGTCGATCGAGGCGATCCCGTCGCGGACGACGATCGGCCTCGCCCTCTTCCTCGTGGCGTCCTTCACCGACTTCCTTGACGGCTACATCGCGCGGTCGCGGAACCTGGTCACCGATTTCGGGAAACTGATGGACCCGCTGGCCGACAAGATCCTGACGAGCGCTGTCTTCGTCCTCCTGAGCGCCGCCGGCGCCATCCCCGCCTGGATCACGATCCTCATCATCTCCCGCGAGCTGCTCGTCACCGGCCTCAGGCTCATCGCTTCGGCACAGGGCAGGGTCCTCGCGGCCGACAACCTGGGGAAGTGGAAAACGACGTTCCAGATCATCACGGCGACCTATTTCCTCATCGTGCAGGGGGGTGAGGAAGTCGCCCTGTCCGCCGTCTCTGAAGCCCTCGGGCGGGATCCCCTGCACCACCTCGGACCGGTGCTGCTGGTCGCGTGCACCGGCCTCACCCTCGTGTCGGGACTGTCCTACGCCCTGAGGAACCGGTCGCTCATACGGGATCTCTAAGAGACGAGATCTCCAGATGGCGTGCCCCCCGGCCGAGGAAGACGTTCATCAGCGACCCGGCGGCGGGAAGTTGGCCCGCTTGCCCTGGCGATCGGCATCCTCCCCGGCGAGCTCCGGGGCCGTCGCCCCCTCGGCGGGTTCCGGGGGGAAAGGGATCGCCCTTACCTACCGAAGAGCCCACGGGCGGGCACCGTCACGATATCGTTGGGCTGCAGCGTGACGTTGTCCTTGCTCGAGGTCTTCCTGAGATCGTGATAGCTCACCTTCCCCCCGCGCGTGAGCTTCACCTTCTTGGGGTCGGCGAAGTCGGAGAAACCACCGCTCTGGGCGATGACGTCGAAGATGGTGAGACCGGGGGTGTAGTTCACCGAGCGGCGCTGGTTCACCTCCCCGAGGACGCTGACATAGCGCTGCACCCCCGCCGCCTCGCCCAGCGTGATCACGATGTTCGGTTTCGTGTAGATCTGGGCGCTGCGATAGGCCGCCTCGATGTTGCGGGCGAGCTGGGAAGGCCGCAGCCCGGCCGCCTTCATCTCGGGGAGATAGAGCAACTTGATCGTGCCCCCGTCGCTGATGGTGTAGCTCTGGCTGAGGGCGACCTGGTCCTCCTGTGGGACACCGGCGAGCCGCAGCGCGAACGACTGCCCGTTGCGCAAGATGGGTTCCTGCCCCATGGCGGGGGCAGCGGCGATGAGGGCGAGGGCGAGGTAGAGGAGCGGTTTCATCTCTCGGTGTGGGTCGGGCGGGGACGGGAGGCGGGGTGCCGGATCTAGAAGTCGCCACCGCCCGAACTCGTATCGGCCTGGGCGACGTCCTTCCGCGGCGCGCCCTCCGGCCCGCGGGTCTTGGGCTTGGCTTCGGTGTTGGTCGGGGAGTAGTAGGTGTAGTAGCTCGTGTAGTACTGATACTGGCTGTCCGAACGCACATCGACGTTGTTTAGGACGACGCCGAGCAGGTTGCCACCCACGTTCTGGATCGCCTGCTTCACGCGGATCAGCATGCCGCGCGGGAGCTTGCGGTGCTGGATGACGATCATCGTGAGGTCGACCTCAGAGGCGAGCACCGAGGCGTCGCTGACACCGAGGATCGGGGGGGAGTCGATCAGCACCAGGTCGAAGCGGCTCTTCACGTCGGCGATCAGCTCCGACATCCGCCGCGAGTTCAGGATCCCCGCCGCGTCGGCGGGCAAGATGCCGGAGGGCATGAAATAGAGGTTCTCGACCGGCGTCTGCAAGATGACGTCCTCCAGCATCAGGTCGGTGGTGAGGTAGTTGGTGAGGCCCACCGAGTTGTTGATGTCGAAGAAGGTGTGCAGCTTCGGCCGGCGCAGGTCGCCGTCGATCATCAGCGTGTTGTATCCACCTTGGGCACAGACGTAGGCGAGGTTCACCAGGGTTGTCGACTTCCCCTCGCCGGCGCCGCCGCTGACGACGGTGATCGAGTTGGCGTCCGCGCTCTTCCTGTTGAACTCGATGTTCGTTCGCAAGATCCTGTAAGCTTCCGCGTCCGGGCTCAGGCCGCTCTGTTTGTGCAGGACGCCAACGTCCTTGGGGATCACCGCCAGCACGGGGACCTCCAGGTAGCGCTCGACATCCTCCAGGGTCTTCACCGAGGTATCGAGATACTCGAGGAAGAAGGCGAGGCCGACACCGAAGATCAGGCCGACCACGGCACCGAGGATCAGGTGCAGTTTCACGTTGGGTCGCGCCGGGACCGTCGGGACCTCGGCCTGTTCGTGGATGACGATGGGCGTCTTGCTCGACCGGGCGTCGACGCGCTCCTTCGCGAGCTGGGCCTCCATGTTGTTGAGCATCTCTTTGTGCAGCTCGTAGTCCGCCCGCGCCTCCACGTATTCGATGTTCTGGCGGCGCTCCCGCAGCGACTCTTTCTCGGTCTTCTCCTTGGCCGCCTTCGAGTTCTCGAAGGTCTGTTCGGCCATCGCCAGCTGCGTGCCGAGCGCCTTCTTCGTCGTTTCCACGGCCTCCTCCAGCATCCCCTTCATCTGGACTATCTGCTTGTCGACACTCACCACTTTGGGGTGCTTCGGTCCGACGCCACTCTCTAAAAGTTGAGTGCGGTTGAGCAACAGGGTCTGGTAGTCGGGGTAGCGATGGGTGAGGGTCGAATCCTTGATCCCCAGGTTCACCGCCGCCTTGATGAGCTCGTCCCCGCTCAGATCCTGGAGCGCCTTGATCGTCGTGCGCAAATCGTTGATCTCGCTCTCGGCGTCGAACTCCTTGCGCTTGGCGTCCAGGACGATCGTCCCGATCCCGGTGTTGGGCTCGCCGCCACGCATCCACGAGGGCTGCCCCAGGCTGAGCTCGACGACGTTGTACTTCTCCATGATGTCCAACATGCGCACCCGCGACGCCTCCAGCTTGTCCTCCTGGGAGGCCAGCTGGTTCTCGAGCGTATCCAGCGCCTCGTCGGCCCGTTTCTGCTCCTCCTGCACCCGGCGGTCCCGGTAGGCGTGGGCGACGGCATCGGCGATCTGCGCCGCCTGCTCGGCCTCGGTATGGAAGACCTCGATATCGATGAGGTCGGTGCCCCGGACGTTCTGGGTCTCCACCTTCCTCTTCAGGGTGGAGTAGGCCTCCTGGCGGGTCATGTTCCACTTCTGGTCGAGGTTGAGGCTATCGACCACGAGATCGAGCGTCTTGCGGCTCTTGATGATCTCGAACTGCGTCTGCATGAAGGTCAGGTAGGGCAGGCTCATCCCCCCGTTCATCCCGACCGCACCTGTCTCGCGGAAGATCTCCAGGTCGCTCGCCTCGCGCTGCACCTGCAGCTGCACCTTGCCGAGATATTCGCTCGGCCTGAGGTAGGCGATGACAACCGCGGTCATGAAAACCAGGAAGAACGCCAACAGGATGACGCCATACCGGTTCCGGACCACTTGCCAATAATCGAGGGCGTGCAGTTTGATCTCGCTCTGCTCAGACATAGGGATTGTGGGTAGATCCGGCCAGCCGGCCGGCCAGGAGGGTGCGCAAGGTAGATTGGGATCGCTGATTTCTCAACGGTTTTTAAAAAAGAAACCCCGCGCTGCGTTAGACAGCGCGGGGTTCAAATGGTTCAAAAAACCGTGGTCGGGATGCGTCCTAGAAAGTGACGCTGAGACCCGCCGAGATACGGTGGCGGTCATACTCGCGGAAGTCCGTATCGGAATTGTGGTAAGTGAAGTGGTAGCCCGCGTTCAAATCCCAGTTCGTCCAGATGCGGTAGCCGATGCCGAGCGAAAGGCTGATCGCGTCTTCGCTGACGTCACCGATGACCCCACCTTCGTATTCATCGTGGGTGTAGCTGATCCCACCATGAGTGCGCAGGCGCTTGGTGATCTGGTGCTGGACAGAGAGCGAGCTACGGAAGGTGAAGCGGGTCTCCGAGCTGGCGAAGGAGAGCTCCGAGTCCTCATAGCCAAGACGGTTGAACCAGACCAGGCTCGTCCTCTCGGCCAGCGCGTAGCGCAGCGAGGTCTCCAGATATGGCCTCCACTCGTCGCCGGTACCGCTATCGTATTGACGATATTCAGCACCGACCCTCCAGGTGCCCCTCAGATCGGGGCTGAGCTGGTGATCCGCACCCACCAGGAAATAGTGGGAATCGTGGTCATAGTCAGCCGTTTCGTAATCGGTGATCGCATAGCGATACTCGCCGACCAGGGTGGTCAGACGGTTCAGGACATAGCGCAGTTCGCCGGAGATCGTGTGGGTGAGGCGATCCTCCGCATCGAAGTCGTCATAGTCGATGCCGTAGATCGTGTAACGACCCACCGTCGAGACGCGGCGGCTCCAAGCATAGGAAGCCCAGAGGCTATTGTAGCCGTAGAGATACTGGTCGAGGCGGCGCGACGCCGAGGTGCCGATGGCGTTGTCCGGCTCGATCTCGTAGCTGATGTAGAAGCTATCGCCGACAGTCAGGCGCCGGTTGACCCGGTGATGGACATCGAACCCGACGCGAGCCGTGTAGAAGGTATCGTCGCCCAGCCCGGGGGGCTCGTCGAAATAGTAGATCGTCGAGAACCCCGCATTCAGGCGGAAGTTCGTCGTGCGGGAGCCGTTCGCGTATGCGGTGTTGATGCCGACACGGGTGTAGCTGGAGTCGCTCTCGTCGCTGGGAGCGTTGGTCGGGTTACTGTCCCAACCAAAATCGACCCCGATCGTGGTGGTGAAGGGCAACCGGGATTCGAAATCATCCGATCCACCGAACTGGCCGATGCTCAACAGACCCTGGGCAGAGCTACCTGCGACAAGGCCAAGCATCACTGCCGAGATGAGTGTGATTTTCTTTTTCATTTAAGAACGAGAAGTTTGCTTTCTGGGAACCTTAAGTTTTTTCGCTGCGCCGCTCTCAGAAAGCCGATCCTTTTAGAGTTTAGCCGTAAACGGATCCTCGCTCAGGAAGTCGGCGAAGAGGGCCCCGAAGAGGTGGTTGAAGGACTGGGATCGCGGTTCCGACGTGCCTCGCGACGAAGGATCGAGATCAGGCGCTCCTGCTCAGCAGCTTCAGCAGCGGCAGCGGCTAGCTCCGCAGCGGTGGCACCAGGCCCCGCAGCAACCGGGGCGATAAGGTAGACGCCGCTGATGACCACCGGCTCGGGCCCGAAATCATCCATCTCCTCTTCTACTTCGCCCTCTTCTTCTTCCTCTTCCTCTTCCTCGGAGGCGGCTGCGGCGCTCTCTTCGTAGACCAGCTCCTTCGCGCCGGCGAAGACCTCACTCAAGCCCGCCTTGATCTCGCTGGCGGCCTCCGGAGCTTCGGCGACGGCACACTCGGCGATCGTCGCCGCCATCCCTTGAGCGGCCGAAACTGCGGTAACCACGATCTCGCGAACCAAGGCCTTATCGGCACCGGATGCGGAAATGGCTGCCTTCACAATCTCGCAAGAACAGGCTTCGTTCTTCGAGATCATCTCATCGACGATCACTAGCACCTTGGTGGGCGAATCAGACACCGCCTTCTTTACCCTCGCACCAACGGAATCGCATTCCGCCGCACTCGCCATGCCCATTGAGCCGGCCGCCAACCCCATAATTAGGGCAATATTCCTAGCGATTTTGATCTTCATCGTATCGTCGTTTCGTTGTTGGTTATCAGTGAGTTAATTGAAGGGGGTGCCGCAAATTTATCGATTCCGCCTTATCCCAAGGCTCAATTTTTCACAGCTATTCGCTGGAAGTATTGATGGCAAAGTCCCCATCTAGCAAGACTTAATTGACTCGGGTTCAATTTTTGTTCGCGACAATTTGCCTTGGACTATCGGCGATCTGACACCCTCCGGCAACTAAAATTTGAAGTTATCTATAATTATTAGATATTTTAGGAGTGTTGCCTCCACCGCCACGGTGCGTGAGATCCAGAGCCGGTCTGGCGATTTTCGCCCTTGCCACTTCGGTGTCCCTCGCCGCCGCCGCCTTTAATCTCGGCGTCCCCCGGTGGGGGCCGACGGCTACCCAGGCGGAATTTCATCACCAGATCGCCTTCTATCTACTGCTCGCCGGCAGCCTCAATTTCATCGCCATCGCCCTCTTCCTCCGGTTTTGGCCTCGACCCTCCCCCCAGTGCGCGCAGCCCCCCCCCTCCGACTCCCCACCTCCAGAGACGCCGGCTAGCAGCGGTGGGTCGATCCTGCCGCGGATCGCCGTCGGCGCCGCAATCATCCTCGCCGCGATCCAAGCTTACCCACGGCTGTCGATGAGCCTTTGGGGCGACGAGCATTGGTCGTTACGAGAATCGATCGCCGGCCGTTTTCAGCACGACCTCGACACCGGGGATCTGGAGAGCGCACAGGACACTTTGTATTGGGAAGGGCTCGGCTGGGAGGACGCCCTGTGGCGCTACGAAACCACCAACCACCACTTCCTCTATGTGATACTGGCCAAGGGAGCCAACCAGATCTGGCAAGGGGTGACCGGCGCACCAGACTATGCCTTCTCTGAGACCGCGCTACGCCTCGGACCGTTCCTGTTCGGCCTCGCCGGCCTGGGGCTCTGGGCGCGCGTACTGCGCCCCATTTCCCTGTCGGCCGCCTGCCTGTTCCCACTGCTCATGGCGATCCACCCGTGGTATCTGCGGTATGTCACCGAGGGCAGGGGCTACGCCTTGCTCTTCTCGCTGCTGCCGTGGCTGATCCTCGCCCTCCAGTCCGCCGTCAGGCACGGAACCCGCCGGGCGTGGTCCGGCGTCGTCATCGCACAGACCTTGGTGATCTATGCCTGGCCGGGCATGGTACCAGTGGTGGCGGCGCTGCAGCTGGCGGTCGGGGTCGGCATCTATCGTCGACGCCACACCGGCGGCGGGGCATCGACAGCCAGGCGATGGATCCTCGCCAACCTGGCGACTGCGATGCTCCTGCTCCAGATCCTCGCCCCCTGCATCCCGCAGATCTGGACCTACCTCCACGCCGAGGTCCCCTTCCGCCCGCTCGATCTCCGCTGGCTGACCGACGTGCTCTCCCGGATGGCGATCGGCTGTGACGGCCTCGACCCCACCGGGTACGTGGATCTCAACCCCCTCTATGTGACCACACAGGGCCTGCTGGCCACCTCGCCAATCCTCACCAGCCTGGTGTTCGTCCTGCTCGCAACCGGGTTCGTCACCGGCTGCGGGCACTGGCTCCGGCGCGCGGCGCTCGGCCCCGAGACGTTCGGCGCCCTCCTCGGGACGGGCGCGCTCATGTACGCCGTCGCCGCGGTGACCGGCGCGGCGCTTTACCAGTGGTACTTCGTCTACCTGTTGCCCTTCGGTTTCGCCCTGGTCGCGCTCGGGTTCGCCGGGCTGGCGGGAGGCATCGCGGGCGCGATGGGGCGGTTGTCCAAACCGTCGCGAACCCGTATGGCAGCAACCACTGCCGCGCTGCCCCTCGCCGCGCTCACCATCTACGCCGCGGCGGTCCACCCGCAAACCCGCGCCCTGCGCAGCCTGCCCCTCGATCCCAGACGGGAGTCTGTCGCGATGACGCGACCGGCCGCCGCGATCGATGACCCCGCACACCTGCGGGTGATCACCGCACATTGCGGACAACCCACCCTCAACTACGACCCCCACGGCTGGCTACTGCTCGCCACGAACGCCCCGCACGACGGGGAGAACGGGCCAGGCCTGGCCCAGCTGATGCGCCTCGCGGACGCCACCGGAGCCGAGCTTTGGGTGAACGTCGGTTCCGAAGCCGAGATGCGGCAGAAGTGGCCTGCTGTCGCGCGGATGCTCGACACCGATGTCCTTTTCGAACCACCCGTCCCGGTGCATGGCCTGGAGCCACAGTTCGTGCGCCAGCTCTACCGCTACCGGGGCGGGGTGTTCAAACCCCTCGAGCCCGCCGCGCCGGCCCGGGATCGCCACCAGGGCTCGTCCCCCCATCCCCCGGCACCGAATTCTTTGCTTGGATACGCCGGCCGTTCGGGCTTCAAATCTGTACCGTCGGAGGAACCCCACCGGAACCCAGCACCATGAACAACAAAAAACTCATCCTGCTCAACATCAGCATCGCGGCGGTCGCGATCAGCCTCTGGTGGCTGATCAGCAACTGGAAGACCTGGGGCGAGAACGACCAGGTCGGGATGCAGTTCGTCGCCCTGATGGG
Source organism: Verrucomicrobiales bacterium (assembly GCA_028280355.1). Lineage (GTDB taxonomy): Bacteria > Verrucomicrobiota > Verrucomicrobiia > Verrucomicrobiales > DEV007 > JANQMB01. The sequence goes on along the minus strand of JANQMB010000029.1, from coordinate 2,255 downwards.
GCTCACCGTGGTCCTGGGTTTTTTCTTCGTGCTCTTCATCCTGCCCAGCGTCGGCGAGAGGATCGGGGCGTTCTTCTACTCGGCGCCCGAGAAGATCGAGCCCGACGCCTTCACCAAGGCGGCCGCCAAGGTGACCCAGGGGGACTACGAGGGCGCCATCGAGGCCTACGCGCAGATCGCCGCCGACGAGCCGGAGAACCGTTTCCCGGTGGTCGAGATCGCCAAGATCCAGCTCGACCATATGGGCGATGTGGACGCCGCGATCACCACCCTCGAGGGCGCCATCGAGGGCAAGGGGTGGGAGGTGGACGACGCCGCCTTCCTGATCTTCCGCCTCGAGGAGATCTACCTCAAGAACAAGGGCGACGAGACGCGTTCTAGGGAATTGTTGGAGCTTATCATCGAACGCTTCCCGGAGACCCGCCATTCGGCGAACGCCCACCACCGCCTGAACGAGATGACCCAGCCCGGTTGAGCGGCTGCGGGGCGGCACGATGTCCCGGGAACGGACGGCTCCCCTGGGCAGGGCGACTGCGGACCCGCTGGTCGCCACCGCCGCCTGTTTCGTGGCCGGCATCGCCCTCTGCCGCCTCTGCGACCCCGGGCTGGCGGTGGCATACGGCCTCGCCGCGGCGGCGTTCCTCGGGTGGATCTTGTGGGAGGGCAACCTGACCCTCCAGCTCTTCGCGCTCGCCGCCGGCGCGCTCCTCCACCTGTTCCAGACGGGCGCCGACCGCAGCGGGCCGTTCTTCGACCGCATCGAGTCGGATCCGCTCCCCGTCACCGCCACCGGGGTCGTGGTCTCGCCGCCGACCACATCCCCGGGAACCTCGCCCCCCCGCACCCGCTTCCACCTCGGGGTCGAACGCATGGAGTCCGGGGGCGTCGCGGCGGAAGCCTACGGAAACCAGATCGCCGTCGACCTGCGGGACGCGCCACCCCTCACGTATGGGGATCGCCTCCGCCTCCGCGGTGACTTGGAGAAACCCGAACCGCCCCGCAACCCCGCCAGCTTCGACTACGCGGGGTTCCTGCGCGGACAGGGGATCCATGCCGAACTATGGGGCGAGGGGCGCGATCTCGAAAAGCTCGAGAGCGGCCGGGGCAACCCGCTCGTCGCCGTGGCGCTGCGGGCGAGGGGCTGGCTGTCGGCGCAGCTCACCCGGGGGCTGGGGGCGGACGACGGGGAGGCGGGCAAGCTGATCTGCGCCATGGCGCTCGGCCTGCGCGACGAGGCGCCAGCACACCTCGAAGACAAGTTCCGCCTCAGCGGCACGCTGCACGTGTTCGCGGTCAGCGGCCTGCACGTGGGGATCGTCGCCGCCGTGGCCTGGTTTGCCGCGGCGCTACTCGCCGCCGCCGCCGGCCTGCCGCGCGGGGTGGCGACCGCGGCGGCCATCGGCGCCATGGTCGCATACGCCATGGTCACGGGCCTGCGGCCCTCCGCGTGCCGCGCCGCGGTGATGGGGTCGATCTTCTTCGCGGGGACCTTGGTGGGGCGGGAGCCCAGGGTGCTGAACAGCGCCGCGGCCGCCGCGCTGGCCATCCTCCTCCTCGACACGGGCCAGCTGTTCCGGCCCGGTTTCCAACTCTCCTTCCTCGTCCTGCTCAGCATCGCCACCCTCGCGAAGCCCGCCTGCGAACTCCTCTCCCGGCCCTTCCGGCCCGACCCGTTCCTCCCCGCACCACTGGTCACGAGGCGGCGCCGCGCCGTCGCGGTGGCGGGCCGGCACGGGGCGTCGCTCGCCGGGGTGTCGGCCGCCGCGTGGGCCGGGGCGGCGCTGCTCGGGTGGCTCTATTTCGGCCTGGCGACACCGGTTTCTATCGTCGCCAATATTTTGCTAGTCCCGCTCGCGTTCATCGTCCTGGGGACGGCCGCGTTCGCGGTCGCCCTCGCCCTGGTCCCCCACCCCCTGCCGGCCGAGCTCGCCAACGAGGCCAACGCCCTCTGGGCGAAAACCGCGGCGGCGGCGGCGGGGGCCTTCTCCGAACTCCCGGGCGGCCATTGGGCACTGCCCTCCCCCGGACACCTCACCCGCGACGACTGTGAGCTCACCATCCTCGACCTCCCCCACGGCGGCGCCGCCGCCCACATCGCCCTGCGCGGCGGTGGCGACTGGCTGATCGATTGCGGCGCGGCGCGCTCGTTCGAACCGGTAATCCGGCCGCAGCTGCTCGCCCACGCCGCGGGCCGGCCGGACGGATTGCTGCTCACCCACGGCGACGGCGACCACGCCGGCGGCGCGCTGCCATTG
>JANQMB010000331.1 GCA_028280355.1 Verrucomicrobiales bacterium | reverse complement strand
TTCCGGCGGAAACCCCACAGCTGCTGCGTTCCAGCTCGGTCACGGGTGCCTACCCGCTCCCTCGCTGCGTCTTGCATCTGCGGCGTTTCCGCTCGGCATCTCGGCAATCTATTTCGAGAAACAGTCTAGCCGGGCGGTGTCCCGAGGGGCGCGCTAGAGGGTGTAGGGGGCGCGCATGCGGGGCCTGTCCAGCTCGCGCGCCTCCCCGGACGCCGGGCCGGAGAGGGACTCCCCCTCGGTCCCGAGCGGCCGGCCGAGCGTCGCCGGGCTCTCCGAGAGGTTTACCCCGTGGGTCGCCAGGTGTTCGCGCAGGGCGTTGAAGGCGAGAGCGGAGCGCCCGTCGCCCGCGATCTCTGCCGCGATCTGGGCGGGGGGCGCGGTGGTGCCGAGGCGGTGCGACAGGTTGCCCAGGTGGCAGTAGGCGGTCGAGAGATGACCGCCGCGAAGGGGGGCGTTGACGCGGTCTGGCCGGTCCTCCACGATCGCCTTCAACCAGTTCACGCGGTGGCCGTGGCCGTCGTCGCTGGCGAACTTCTTCAGCTTCTTGCCGCGGTGATCATAGGCGACCGGCCAGGCGAGGTAGCCGCCCTCGCACTCGACGATCGTCCCCATGCGGATCCCGCGGTCGTGGTCCATCGCCTCCATGTCTGGCCGCATCGGCAGGTTGCGGATCTCGGCGAGGATCGGCGATGGACCGTCGAACAGCGTCAGCTGGGTGTTCGGGGTCTGCCCCGCGTCCTCCCCCCAGCCGAAGCGCCCGCCGATGCTCAAGGTGCGCCGCGGGAGGCCGGGGTCGCCGAGCAGCCAGCGGGCGGTGTCGATGAAGTGGATGCCGTTGTTGCCGAGCTCGCCGTCGCCGGTGTTCCAGACCCAATGCCAGTCGTAGTGCACCTTGCTCCGGTGGAGCGTTTCGACCTCTGCGGGGCCACACCAGAGGTCGTAGTCGAGACCCCCCGGGAGCTCGGTCGGCGACTTGCGGCGGTGGAGGCGGGTGCGGTGTCGGAAGACGACCACGCGGGCGCCCTCGACCCGCCCGAGCTCACCGGAGGCGAGCCACTCCCTGGCCTCTGCGTAGGCCATGTCGGAGCGCCTCTGGGTGCCGGTCTGGGCGACGAGCCCGGACGCCTCCGCCGCCTCGACCAGCTTCTGCCCCTCCCAGAGGCTGTGGGTCAGCGGTTTCTCGACGTAGATATGCTTCCCCGCCCGCAGGGCCCAGACCCCCATCAGCGCGTGCCAGTGGTTGGGGCTGGCGATGACAACCGCGTCGACCTCCGGGTTCGCGACCATGTCGCGGAAGTCCCGGTAGACCTCCACGGGCTCGTTGGCCGCTCTGCACTTCGCGCGCTCGCGCTCGAGAAAGTCGGCGTCCGCATCGCACAGCGCGACCACCCGGCAGCCGGGGATCTCCCGGAAGTGCGCGATGTGGTCCGCCCCCTTGTTGCGCAGCCCGGCGAAACCGAGCCGCACGTCGGCGTTGGCGCCGAGCGGGCGCGACCAGGGGCCGAGCTTGTACGCCGCTGCGGCGGCCCCGCCGACGCCGGCGAGGGCGCCGATCTGCAGCGCGCGGCGGCGGGTGAAGCGGCGGTCGTCGTTTTGCTCGTCGGCCATCGTCAGAGACTAGATCAGGAGGGGCGGTGGCGCGAATCCTCGTCTCCACAAGCTGGGCAGACGGCTGCCAGCAGGTCGCAAGTTTCTGAAAGCGAAGAAGGCGGCCAAGGCACACCGATCTCTGAATTCCGAACCCCGCCCGCGCTGCGGGATAGGAGCGCTCCAGTGATCCAGGTTGAGAAGACCATGTCTGAGGTGACCTCCCACTCCCTTTCCGGCAAGCTCTTATTGCAATAAATTTGCAATAATATCGATGGGTGGTAACCCTCTGAGATCGATGAGCACGTATCTGACCGACCATACTCCGCCCGGTTTCTACGGTGGATCGAGGGCGAGGCTTGGCTGTTCGCCCTGTCGCTCCCGAAATGTCCTTCCGTTCGGTGGCCGCCCATGGGGATGCTCCAAGCCAGCGCGACTGTGGGCCTGAGATTTTCATGCAGTCCCCAAGACCACTTCTTCTGGTGGCCGGTTTTCTCGGGGCCGGCAAGACGACCCTGATCCGGGGGCTATTGGCCGACCTCTCCCGGGCCGGGATGAGCGCGGATGTCATCCTCAACGACATCGCCAACGCGGAACTCGACGCGGCGAGCATCGACCCCGGCCAGGCTGCGAGCATCTCGCCCCTCGCCGCGAGCTGTGCCTGCTGCGAAAGCCTCGACGAGCTGGTCGCGCTCTGCGGGACCGCCGCCCGCGGGGTGGGGGACCTCCTGCTGATCGAGCTGAACGGCACGGCCGACCCCTTGGGAATTCTTGAGTCCTTTGTGTTGCTAGAAGAACGCCTGCCGTTTCTGCCAATGCTGCAAGTGTGCGTCGTCGACGTCCGGCATTGGGGGGAGCGTGGCGAACTGACGCCGCTCGAGAGGCGCCAGATGGAGGCCGCGGGCCTCCACGTCCTCTCCCACACCGACCAGGCCGACAGGGCCGACGTCCGGAGGGTCGAGGCGGCCATCGGTGATGCGTTCCCAGACTCGCGACGGGTCACCGCGGAACAGCTGGCCGGCGCCCTCGTCACCAAGTCGCCGCCCGCCCTTCCGGTCCACGACCCGCTCCGGGTGGGGGCGTCCAGTACAGGCCTCCGACCCCCTGCCAACGGGCGTGTACGCGATGACGTCCACCTGCTTTCCCATCGGGTGAAGGGGTGCCAGATCCCCCTGCCGCCGAAGGTTCACAGGGCGGCCATCGAGCGGCTCCTCGACCGCTTGCCGGACGGCGTGCTGCGCGCCAAGGCGCTCGTCAAGCTTGTCGACGCACCGGGTAGCCGGTGGTTGTTCGAGAGGAGCGGCAATGAGGTATCCCCATCGCCCATCCCCGTCCCTGGCATCACGCACCTATCGCCCTCCCTTTTGTGTATGGGGCTGCAGTTGGACCCAGGGCGGATCACGACACTCGTTTCCGATGCGTTCGGAAATGCCCCTGTGCCGGAACGTTGAAGGCTTGCTCCACACGGATGGGGAAACCGCCCTGTTCGACAACCCCTTGATATGATCACCTACGAGTATGAAACGACTCCCGAGAGCCCTGAGGATGAGGTCGAGCGCTTCGAGTGGCGGCAGGGGATCAGCGAACCTGCACTAGAACATCACCCCGAAACTGGAGCGCCTGTCCGCCGGGTCGTCACAGGGGGGCTCGGGTTCACCTCGTCCGTTGGCGGGCGCCGGCGCGAGGTGGCTGTTGTAAGGGATCCTGCGGCTGCTAGCCGGGCTGGGCGGTTCCCGCGACAGGGCCGTATCGCCGAACTCCGCCGCGTCATGGAGTAGGAGATCGCGAGCGTATCGGTTCCCAGCATCTCATCGTTATGGGTGACAAGCGATCCCGACAGATCATCTACCGCCTCGCCCTTGTTCTACTGACTTTCAGCGGGGCAGCCGCCCTGGGCCATCAGCTGCTGTGGACGAGGCGGTTGGCCGATCTCCTCGGGGCGAGTGCCGAATCTGGCGTCCGGGTGTTCAGCTGCTTCTTCCTGGGGCTTGGGCTCGGGTCCGCCCTGGCGGCGGTTTATATTCGGCGCATCCGCCGGCCTTTCCTGGTGCTGGCCCGACTGGAGGCCGGGATCATCCTGCTCACGCTCCCCATCCTCTTCCTGCCCGAGCTCACCGACTGGATCTGGCCGCTGATGGGGCCGGGGATGCTCGTCGCGTGGCAGGGTGGCCTGGTCAAGCTCGCCATCTCCGTGCTGGTGATTGTCCCGCCCGCGACGCTCATGGGGTTCGGCTTTCCCGTCATCGTCCGCGGTGTTTTGGAGAGAGGGGGCGATCTCGGGCGGCACGGCATCAACCTCTATGCGTTCAACACCTTCGGCGGGGTCGCCGGGCTGCTCCTCGTGGCCGGCTTCCTGGTTCCCGCCGCTGGAGCCTCGTGGTCGATGGTCGCCATGATGGCGGTCAACGGAGGGCTCGGCCTGGTGTTCTGGGCATTGCACATCGGCGGGCGCCAACGCGCCGGGGCAGACTTGGCGGACGACAACAAGGTCGTCGGAAAGCGGCTCCCGGACCCGGGAGTTCTGGCTGTTGCCGGCATTTCCGGGGCTGGGGTGATGGCGGCCGAGGTCGCGGCGTTCAAGATGTATTCCCTGGTCGCCACCATGTCTTTCCATACGCCGACGGCGCTCCTGGTGGCGGTCATCTCCCTGCTTGCCGTCTCGGCCTGGTTGCTGCCCCTGGTCGTGAGGCTCTGCGGAGGGGCCACCAACACCATCGTCATCTCTTCCGCACTGGCGGGGGTTTGCTTCGCGGTCGCCCCGGTGATCTTCATGGCGATCGTCAGCCGGCACCATCCCTACGCATCGAACTCCAGCGTGTTCGACTTCATGCTAAAGTTTGTCGCCGTTGCCGCCGCGACGATCGGCCCGGCGATCTTTTTCGCCGGCATGCTGTTTCCCGCCGCGCTGAGGTGGCTCGGGGACGAGGGCCGGGACGCCGGGGGACGTCAGCTTGGTTGGCTTCTGGCGGCGAACGGGCTGGGCGGGCTCCTGGGCGCCGAGACCACCTACCGCTGGCTGCTCCCGCAGTTCGGTGTCTACCAAACGCTCGGGGCGATCGGCGCGGCCTACGCGGTGTTCGCCTGCGGATACCTAGTTTGGCGGTCGTCGTTGCGCGACGCCGTCCCCCTCGCCACAGCGGCGATCTCCATCGTCCTGATAGCCGGGTTGATGCTCGATAGGCTACCGCGCATCCCGCACGTGAACGTCCACGTGGGGTTCCGGCTCATCGAAGAGAAGAACGGTCGCGAAGGTCATCTTGCGGTCGTCGACCACGTCAACATGGGGCGGGCGATCGTCATGTCGAACCAGTATGTCCTCGGCAGTTCGGCCGCGCGGTACATGCAGGAGCGCCAGGCACATCTGCCCCTGGTCCTGCACCCGGCCCCCCGTTCCGTCGGCTTCATCGGACATGCGACGGGCATGACGCCCGGCGCCGCCGTGCTCCACGGGCCGGTGGAGAGCATCGTCTCGGTCGAGATCGCCGAATCGGTCATCGGTGCTGCGACCGAACATTTTGCCGACCTCAACCACGACATCGCCCGCGTCCCTTACGCGAGCGTGTTGGGCGAGGATGGCCGCACCTACTTCGCCTCCTGCCACGAGCTCTTCGATGTGATCGAAGGCGACCTCTTCCTCCCTTGGGGTGCGGGGGTCGGCCGGCTCTACTCCCGCGAACACTTCGGTTCCGTCCGCAACGCCCTGCGCCAGGGCGGCATCTTCTGCCAATGGCTGCCCATGTATCAGCTCACACCGGACCAGTTCGCCGTCATCGCCAACACGTTCGAGCAGGCCTTCCCCAACCCCCACCTGTTCCGCCTGACCTTCAGAACTCGCAAACCCGGACTCGCCCTCGTCGGGTTCAAGGGCGCCGACCTCGACTGGGGCGTCGTCGGACAGCGTTGCGCCGATGTCCGTGCGGGCGACCGCATCGGCGACCCAAGCATGCGGCACCGCGAAGGCGTTGCCATGCTCTATCTGGGGCGGTACGGATCGGTGCGGGAGACCCCGTTGAACACTTTGGACAACCTCTGGATCGAACTCGATGCGGCCCGCGAACGTCTCGCGGGCAAGCCGGACTCCAACTATCTGATCGGTGACCGCTGGTTGGAATGGCTCCGGGGCGACACGCGTGTGTTTGACCAGCCGGGCAGCGATTTCGATCACGTCCGGTTGGCCGATCTCGGTTTCACCCTTTCCGAGTGGGAGCAGGCGCTCCTCGCCCAAGACGAACGGCGCGCCCGCACACTGGGGATCGTCCTCAGCCCGAATCTGCCACGTTCGCTATTGGGTGACACCAGCGCCAACTGGCTCCACTGGCCGGGCACGAAACTGCCGGTGGGTCGCTAGGGGGTAGTAGACTGACCTGAGAGCTTCGGGAGCGATCTTCTGTTGGGTCGAATCGGCGAACATTGGATTTGACCGGACGCCAGTTGATCGCGTTATTAACGCAATCTAATTGCGTTAACTCGCAATGACAGACGCCGGCGAGAGCCTGGCCCAACCGCCGCTATCGATGACCCTCTGTACCCGCTGCGCATCCATCGCCTGCTCGTGCGCGCTCTCCACATCTGCCTCGGCGCTTATTCCGCTCACGTCGCATGTCGATGTCGAATTCGACTATCTGGGCGACGGGGAGTGGCGCGAACAACTGTTTGGAGGGGGTGGGTCGAATGTCGATCCCACCGAGAGGGCGATTCCAGGCGACACGGCGTTCATGGTCGTGCCCGACATCGAATGGCAGGCAGGGCCTGCGAACGAGGGGGCGAGATTCGAACGCCCGGCCGGGGCGGCCTGGGACTTCCTGGGTGTCGATGCCGGCGCCCCCTTGTGGATCCTCACGCAGTCCGACAACAGCATCGCCTGGCCTGGGGTCGAGAACAACCATGGTCAGAGCATCGTGGCGACCTATTCCAGCGACGACCCGCGAGTCAGCTCGTCGCCACGGCCGTGGATCCTCATCAGCCTGAGCGACGTCCGCTATGTCGGTAGCGGACAGGGGCACTTTGCGCTCTGGCAAACCGCGTTCGGCACCCCGACGGTATGGATGTCGACAGCCGACGGGGGGATCACCGGGGACGACGCCTTCTTTTCGCTTGAGAACGGGCATGATCACGCGAACTGGGGCTTCGGTGATCTCGGCGTTTACGTGATCGACCTCTATGCCAGTGCCTACCTGGGGCCTGACATGAGCGACCCGACGCAAAGCGAGGTCATGCCCGTGGTGTTCGCCGTCGGGAGTTATGCGACCTGGCAAGCCACCCACTTCGATCTGGCGGAGCTGCTCGACCCCGCGATCAGCGGGGACTACGCCGACCCCGACAAAGACGGGCTCGTCAACCTGCTCGAATACGCGCTCAACACCTCCCCGGTCGTCGCGGACAGGGTGGGGATGGAGGCCGGCACCGGCACGAGGGGAACGCCCGCGGTCTACGTCGATGGGGGCAGGTTGACGATCGAGTTCGTGCGGCGCAGGTCGGCTACCAATCCGCAGATCCGCTACCGGGCGGTCTTCGCGGGATCCCTCGCGGCGAATACAGGCTGGGAAGAGTCAGGCGCCGCCACGGTCTCGCCGATCGACGATGTCTGGGAGCGGGTGACGGTCGCCGATCCTGTCGCTGCGGGCTCCGCCAACGCGCGGTTCGCCCGGCTGGAGGTCGAGCGGACCGACGGGGGGTAGACTACTTCTCGAGATAGGTTGCCAAACCGGGGAATGATCCCGTGGAGGTCTGGCGCTGCCGCGCTTCGCGGGGAGTTCCGGCGGAAACCCAACCCTCGTGGGGTGTGCCACATGCCGCCCTGCGGATCTCGGAGCTGCCGCCGCCGAAGTCGAGGCCAGCATATCGACATGTCCTTAGCGCCTCTTGAGCGAACGCATCTCTTCCCGGACACGGGTGACCTTCGCCGGCTTTTTGCGGTAGTTGCAAAGCCAGCGAACGGCCTCCCGCGGCGGCAATGATGGTCTCGAGGCGGGCAGGCTGGCGAAGGCGTCGTAGTTCCTCTTTCTCCAATCCGGCGAGGTCTCCCTCGCGATCCAATCCTCGTAGCCGAGCCACCAATCGAGGAACCGGAGACTGGCGGCGTAGAGATCTTCCGCCGGCCCGCCGCGGAGAGTTTCCGCCCCGTAGCGTCCGGGGGCGGGTGGCCCGCCGCCGGAGTAGAGATAGCAACGCCCTCTCTCCCGGATATAGAGAAAGTTCGATGCCGGCGCTTGAGACGGATCGTAGTGACCAGCACAGGCGCCGTGCAGCTCTACGAAGCCGCCCCCCTCAAGAGGCTTGCGGTAGCAACTCGTGCCTTGAAGGCCGGTCGATCTCCTCCTTTCGAAACCGTTCTCGCAGAGCAGGTTCCCGCGGGGGTGAAGGACATCACGCCCCCAGAAATACATCTGCTGGCCGAGGAGATGGGTGTAGTCCCTCAAGAGCACGCGTACTCTCGATGCGGGGAGATTGCCGATCGCGTTGCCCCCCTGAGACATCGGGTGAACCGGCAGGAAAGCGCGGAGTGTATCCATCGGCTTGGTAGGTGCTAGGTGAGATAAATCTCGTCACCGCGATATCAACGTCGCCGATAGTTGGGTGGCAAAGCGACCGAAGTCTTCAGATGCAATTTAATTGCAACAACTGCAATTGCAATTATTTCGCAATAATGCCGCGCCGGCAGATGGTGCCGAGTGTCTGGAAACTGGCTACTCCGAGAGGTGCTCCCGTACGGTTTCGTAGAGAGAGAAGACGTGATGGTCGTGGAGCCGATAAAAGACCTGGCGGCCGCTCTTGCGGTAGCGTACGACCCGCGCATTCCGCAGGGCTCGCAGCTGGTGTGAAACGGCCGATTCAGAAACCGAAAGGCTCTCTGCCAGGTCACAGACGCAACACTCTGACGCGGAGAGGAGCGAAATTAGGCGGAGGCGGGTCGGGTCAGCGAGGACACCGAAGAACTCGGCCATTTGCTGCGATTCGTCGACCCCCAGAGGCAAGACCTCCGCCGATACGCGGTCGTGCGGCTCCGTGCAGACTGGAGATGCGGAATCCTTTTGATCCTCAAGGGGCTGGCGAGCCATAGCGAAACCCTCATGCATATCCACTGAACAAACAATTGACAAATATATGAACGAGTGTTCAGGTATTTGCATTATGGACGAGACGACTGCCACTCAATGCGCCTGTATCGATTGTGAATGCGAAGTTTCTGAGGGACATCATGTCACCGCAGACGGCAAGGACTACTGCAGCGAAGCCTGCGCGACCGGACATGCCTCCGGCGATGGTTGCTGCGACGGGGCGTGCAACTGTCACGGCTGACCGGCGTGAAAGAGGGTTCCGTGCGGAGGTGCAGGAACTGTCGGCCGCCGGCTGACCGGTCCCCATCGGGGCGCTCAGCGAGATCGTGAGGAGAACGGCACTATTGCAAATTATTTGCAATAGTTGACGATGTGGGTACCGTCGCGGCCGCGATGGCGATGACCCACACGACCCCGAAACTCCCTGTGACCGTGCTCTCCGGTTTTCTCGGAGCTGGAAAAACGACGCTGCTCAACCACATCCTCCGCAACCGCGAGGGCAAGAGGGTCGCCGTGATCGTCAACGACATGAGCGAGGTCAACATCGACGCCGCCCTCGTCCGCTCTGGCGATGCCGCGCTCTCCCATGCCGAGGAGAAGATGGTCGAGATGTCGAACGGGTGCATCTGCTGCACCTTGCGCGAAGACCTCCTCGTGGAGATCGGCAAGCTCGCCCGCGAGGGCCGCTTCGATCACCTGCTCATCGAGTCGACCGGGGTGAGCGAACCCATGCCGGTGGCGGAGACTTTCACCTTTCGCGACGAGGAGGGGAACTCCCTCGGCGACATCTCTGGCATCGACACGATGGTCACCGTCGTCGACGCGCTGAACTTCCTCAGGGACTATGAGAGCGTCGACAACCTCCAGACGCGTGGCACCGCGGTCGGGGAGGAGGACGAGCGGACGATCGTCAACCTTCTCGTCGATCAGATCGAGTTCGCCAATGTCATTCTCCTCAACAAGGTCGATCTCGTCTCCCCTGAGGACCGTCGCCGCATCCGTTCGATGATCGGCGCCCTCAACCCCAAGGCGAAAGTCTACGAGACGACGAACGCCGAGGTCGCCATCGACCAAGTCATGGGGACTGGCCTGTTCGACCTCTCCGAGGCGGAAGAGACGACCGGCTGGCTCGACTCGCTCGTCGAGTACACCCCGGAGACGGAGGAGTACGGGATTTCGAATTTCGTCTACGAGCGGCGTGTCCCGTTCCATCCCGAACGGCTCCACGAGGTGTTCAGCAGGGAGTGGCCTGGGGTGATTCGCTCCAAGGGGCTCTTCTGGCTCGCGACACGCCTGCGGATGGCCGGCTACTGGTCGCAGGCGGGCGCAATGTGCCAGAACCAGTGCCTCGGGTTCTTCTGGGCGGCGGTGCCCCGGGAGCACTGGCCCGAGGATCCCGCGCAGCTCGCGGAGATCGAGCGGGTCAGCCAGGGGCCGAACGGCGACTGCCGGCAGGAGATCGTCCTCATCGGCTCCGATATGGACCGCGAGGCCCTCACCGCGATGCTCGACGAAGCGCTTCTCACGAAAGAGGAACTCGCCATGGAGAAGGAGGAATGGGGCGACCGCTTCACCGACCCGTTCCCGGAATGGAATATGGCGGTCGACGCGACGGGTTCGTGAGCGCGGTCGGGCCGGTCGTGTCTTCCCGGTTCGACGCCGATCCCCACGGCGAAGTGCCCACGCATGGGGCGACCATCGGCGGGGCTCCCTGTGGGCCTACACGGTGTCCGGGATGCTGAACTCTTCGCGGTAGTCGCCTTTGACGAGCTTGTTGGCCGCCTCGTTGCCCTCGCCGATGAAGGCCTCCTTGTCCGGGTCGAACTGCAGGAGCGGGCCGAGGGTCGCCTGGGTCTTGGTGATGTCGACGCCGTTGTTGTCCAGGTGGGCGGCGAAGCGGTCGAAGACTTCCCCCCTCATCTTGTCTCCGCCGAGCGACGCCTTGCAGCCCGCCGGGCTGGCCCCTTTGCCGAGATAGTGTGAGATGTTGGCCATGTGGCCGAGCGCGGCGGAGATGTGCCCGGTGTGGGCGCCCAGCTCGTGTTCGTGTTGTCCGCCCTGGAGCCCGTCGCGCAACGCGGCCAGCCAGTTCTCCAGGTGGCCGCGGCCATTGGTGATGCCGAACTTCTTCACCGTCTTGCCATCCTGGTCGTAGGCCTTCGACTCGGTGATGTGCCCGCCCTCGAACTCGATCACGTTGCCGATGCGTGCCCCCTTGTAGTGCGACATGCCCTTGCCCCAGTCGAGCCCCTTCTCCGGGAGGCCGCGCACCTCGAAGATCAGCGGCACGGGCCGGTAGTCGAAGAAGGCGACCTGCGTGTTCGCGGTGTCGCCGTCGTCATCGTACCCGAAGCGGCCGCCGATGCTGAGCACGCCTGGCGCACACTTCTCCTGGCCGAGCGCCCAGCGCGCGACGTCCATCTGGTGCGGCCCCTGGTTGCCGATGTCGCCGTTGCCGTATGGGCGCTGCCAGTGCCAGTCGTAGTGGAACTGCCTGCGGCGGACGGGCAACATCTCGCGCGGTCCCGACCAGAGGTCGTAGTCCACCCCGGCAGGCGGCTGCTGCGGCCCGGTGACCTTGCCGATGCTCTTGCGCGGCTTGTAGCAGAAGCCGCGGGAGACCACCATCTCTCCGAGCGGCTTGTCCTTGATCCACTCCATGACCTCCCGCCAGCCGGTGTCCGAGCGGCGCTGCATCCCGTGTTGGATGACCACGCCGTGGCGGCCATATTTCTCCGCCGCCTCGACGAGCTTGCGCCCCTCCCAGATGTTGTGGGAGACGGGTTTCTCGACGTAGACGTGTTTGCCGTTTTGGGCGGCGAGGATGGCGATGAGCGCGTGGGTGTGGTTGGGCGTCGCGATCATCACGCCGTCGATGTCCTTGTCGGCGCAGAGCTCGCGGTAGTCCGTGTAGGTCTTCGGCTTCGACCCCTGTTTCTCGGCGACACGCGCGGCGTTGCCGTCGTTGCGCCCCCGGTCGGCGTCGCAGACCGCGGCGACGCGGACGCCCCTCTGCCCGAGGCAACCCCTGACATGCCCGCCGCCCCGGCCGCCGCAGCCGATCACGGCGATGCGCAGGTCGCCGTTGGCGCCGCTGGGTTTCGCGCTGGCGGGCAGGCTGCAGAAGGTGCTGGCGCCGGCGGCGCCGAACAGTGAACCTTTGATGAACTGGCGGCGGGATCGGGTCTTCATCGGGAGTTTGGTCTTGTTGGGCGAACCCCTCGGGCGTCCGCATGGTAACTGACGGCGATCCCCCGTTCTCAACGGGTATCGCCCCGGTCCCGCGCCGGCGGCCGCAGGCCGCCGACCAGGGCAGAGATCACCACCGCCAGATAGAGGGTGCCGACGACCCCCTCCATCGCAGCGACCAGGCGGGGCAGCGGCTCGACGGGGGCGATGTCGCCATAGCCCTGTGTCGTCAGGGTGACCAGGCTGTAGTAGAGGACCGCCGGGTTGTCGGGCGTCCCCCCGGTGTTGCCGTCGACGATGGCCCCCGGGGAGATGTAGATGATGATCTCGTACACCCGCGCCCACAACAGGCCGATGATCAGGTAGCCACAGGCGGCGGCGATGATGCGGTCGACCTGGTGGGAGTCGTGGTCGAACAGCGCGTGCCGGATCACGATGTAGAAGGTGGTGGCGATCACCAGCAGGCTGAGGGAGTGGGTCCCGACGGTGAGGAGGAAGCCGTCGCCGAACAGCACGTTGAGCAGCCACAGGCCGAACAGGCCGGCGGTCGCGGCGAGGTAGAAACGCAGCCAGCGCCCGGTCCCGACGAGCAGGTAGCCGGCCCAGGCGATCAGCGAGACGACCCCCAGGGCGATCACGAAGGCGCCGATCCCGCCGCCCGACATCGCCGGCGAGACCAGGATAGAGACGACGACCACCGCCAGCAGGAAGGAGCATCGGTAGTCTCGCCAGTCCGGCATCGCGGTGCGGCCCCTCAGGCCTGGGGGGGGGTCTCGTCGCGTTTGCCCCAGCCGCGCTCGGCGGTCTTCTGCACCACGTAGTAGAGCATGGGGACGGCGGCCAGGCTCACCGCCGTGGCGATCAGCATCCCGAAGAACACCGCGGTGCCGAGCACCTTCCGGCTCTCGGCGCCGGCGCCGCTGGCCACGAGCAGCGGGATGACGCCGAGCACGAAGGAGAACGCCGTCATCAGCACCGCGCGGAAGCGGAGCTTGGTGGCGCTGACCGCGGCGTCGTAGATGCTCTTGCCCGACTCCCGTTCGACCTTGGCGAACTCGACGATGAGGATGGCGCTCTTGGTGGCGAGGCCGATCAGCAGGACGATGCCGATCTGGGTGTAGACGTTGTTGTCCATGCCGCGCAGCATGATGCCCGCGACCGCCCCCAGCAGGGCGGTGGGGACGGACAGACAGACCGACATCGGCAGCGACCAGCTCTCGTACTGGGCGGCGAGGACGAGGTAGACGAGGATGATGGCGAAGATGAAGATCGCCGCGGTGCCGCCCGACTGCTTCTCCTGGTAGGAGAGCTCGGACCAGTCGTAGTTCATGGTCGGCGGCAGCTTCTCGGCGGCCATGTCCTCCATGATCTCCAGCGCCTGGCCGGAGGAGAAGCCCTCGCCGGCGCCGCCGAGGATCTTCACCGCCGGGTACAGGTTGAAGCGGGTCAGCGACTGTGGCCCGAGCACCTCTTCGACGTTGGCCACCGAGCCGAGGGGTATCATCTTGCCCCCGGCGCCGCGCAGTTGCAGCGCGGGGAGGTCGTCGGGGAGGTCGCGGTCGACCCCCTCCGCCTGGGCGGTCACTTTGAACACCCGGCCGAACAGGGTGAAGTCGTTCACGTAGGCGGAGCCGAGGTAGATGCTGAGGGTGTCGAACACCGCGCCGAGCGAGGTGCCCGTGCGTTTGACCTGGTCGCGGTCGATATCGACGAACAGCTGTGGGACGCTGGAGCGGAAGGTCGTGTTGAGGCCGGCGAGGCCGCTCTGGGCGTTGCCGTCGTGGATCATCTCCCCGGCGACCGCCTGTAGCTGGTCGAGGCCGGCGCCGCCGCGGTCCTCGAGCATGAAGGTGAACCCGCCGGAGGTGCCGATGCCGGGGAGCGACGGTACGGGGAAGGCGAAGGCCACCCCGTCCTGCAGGCCGGCGAGCCTCCGGTTGAGCGAGGCGATGATCCCCGCCTGGACCTCCTCGCCCTCGCGGTCCTCCCAGGGGTGGAAGACGACCACGCCGAGCCCGGCGTTGGAGCCGGCGGCGCCGTCGAGGATCGAGTACCCGGCGATGCTGAGGTAGTCCTCGACCCCCGGGGTGCTGGCGAAGATCTCGTTGACCTGGTCGAGGAAGGCCTCGGTGCGCTGCAGGGAGGCGCCGTCCGGGAGCTGGATGTTGACCATGCAGTAGCCCTCGTCCTCCTGCGGGACGAAGCCCGTCGGCAGGTTGCCGAGGCCGAGCACGGCGACCGCGCAGACCCCGCCGAACACGACGACCCCCAGCAGGGCCTTGCGCACCGCCACCCGGACCAGGCCGAGGTACCCGTTGCGCGACTTCTCCAGCGAGACGTTGAACCAGCGGAAGAAGCCGCGCGGCTCCCCGGTCTGGGGTTTGAGCAGGATCCCGCACAGCGCCGGGCTCAGCGTCAGGGCGTTGATCGAGCTGAAGACGGTGGCGACCGCGATGGTGACCGCGAACTGCTGGAACAGCGAGCCGGTGATGCCCGGCATGGCTAGGGTCGGCACGAACACCGCCAGCAGGACGAGGGTGGTGGCGATCACCGGGCCGGAGACCTCGCGCATGGCGGCGATCGCGGCGTCCTTCGGCGACAGGCCCTTGGCAAGGTGGACGGAGGTGTTCTCGACCACGACGATGGCGTCGTCGACCACGATGCCGATCACCAGCACCAGCCCGAAGAGGGTGAGGATGTTGAGCGAGAAGCCGAGGACGAGCAGGACGGCGAAGGTGCCCACCAGCGAGACGGGGATGGTGACCGCCGGGACGAGGGTGGCGCGGAAGTTCTGCAGGAACACGTAGACCGTCAGCACCACCAGGAAGAGCGTCGCCAACAGGGTGATCAGGACCTCCTTGATCGAGGCGTTGATGATGTCGGTGGAGTCGTAGGTCACCTTGTAGTCGAGCCCTTTCGGGAAGGCTTCGGCGAGCTCCTCGAACTTCGCCTTCACGCCCTCGGCGACCTCGATGACGTTGGAGCCGGGCACCTGGTAGATGGCGACGGTGGCGGCGTCCTTGCCGTTGAACGTGGAGACGAAGCTGTAGGCGTCCGAGCCGAGCTCGACCCGCGCCACGTCCTTGACGCGGACCGTGCGGCCGCCCTCCAGCGTGCGCACCACGATCTCGCCGAACTCGTCCTCCTCGACCAGCCTGCCCTTGGTGCTGATGACGTACTCGAAGGCGGTCCCCTCGGGGGTCGGCGCCGCGCCGATCCTGCCGGCGGCGACCTGGATGTTCTGTTCGCGGATGGCGGCGACGACGTCGCTGGCGGCGAGGCCGAGCGCCTTGAGCTTCTCCGGCTGCAGCCAGACCCGCATGCTGAACTCCCCGACGCTGAACACTTGTACGTCGCCGACGCCGCGGACGCGCGCCAGCTCGTCGCGGATCCGCAGCGACAGGTAGTTGCCGAGGAAGGCGTCGTCGTAGGTCCCGTCGGGCGAGTAGATGCTGGCGTAGAGGACGATGTCCGTGGACTTCTTCTTCACCGTGACGCCCTGGCGTTTGACCTCCTCGGGGAGGCGGGCCTCGGCGACGGCGACGCGGTTCTGGACGAGCACGTTGGCGATGTCGAGGTCGGTGCCCGGCTCGAAGGTGACGGTGAGGTTCATGCTGCCGTCGTTGGCGCAGACGCTCGACATGTAGATCATGCCCTCGACCCCGTTGACCTCCTTCTCGATGGTGGCGGCGACCGTCTCCGCGACCGTGTTGGCGTCGGCGCCAGGGTAGAAGGCGCTGACGTTGATCGTCGGCGGCGCGATGTCCGGGTATCGGGCGACGGGGAGCGAGACCAGGGCGACCGTGCCGAGCAGGACGATCACGATCGAGATGACCGAGGCGAAGATCGGGCGGCGGATGAAGAACTCGCTGAACATGCTGGGTCGGTCCTGGCGGCGGTGGGCTCTGGGCGCTACTCTGCCTGTTGAGGCGCGGGCTCGGGTGGCGCCTCCGGGGTGGCGGCCACCATCTGTGGGGCGACCTTCGAGCCTTCCCGCGCGCGCTGGAAGCCGCGCACGATGATCCGTTCGTCCCCCGTCAGCCCGCGCTGCGCGGAGGTCGCGGAGGTCGCCTCCTCGAAGGTCTTGGCCTTGTCCTCGCCGTCCGGCCCCCCCTCGGACCCGTCGCCCCCGGGGGGCTCGGGCGTCCCGCCGCCGACGATCTGCAGCGTCTCATCGACCACCGCCCCGGGTTCGACCAGGCGTTTCTCTACGACGTCTTGCGCGTTGACGATCAGGACGTAGTAGCCGTCCAGGTCGCGCTGGATCGACTGGCGCGGCACCATCACCGCGCCCTCGACGGTCTCCGGGATCATGACGCGTACGAAGAGGCCGGCGAGCAGGTGGCCCTTCGGGTTCGGGAACACCGCCCTGGCGTTGACGGTCCCGGAGTCGGCGTCGAGCACGTTGTCGAAGAAGTTCGCCTCGCCGGGCATGCCGTACACCTTCCCGTCGGCGAGGCGCAGCTTGAGCTCCCACTCGGTGGCGGCCTTGCTGACGCCGCGGCGCAGGCGCTCCTCGCGCGTCCTCAGGTATCGGATGACCGAGCGCTCGTTGACCTCGAAGTTGGCGAAGATCTTCTCGTCGTTGACCATCGTGGTGAGCAGCGTCGCCTCGGCGGCGCCGACCAGGTTGCCGATATCGACGAGGTTTTTCGAGGTCTTGCCGGCGACGGGGGCGGTGACCTCGGTGTACTGCAGGTCGAGGTTCGCCTGGTCGAGGTCCGCCTCGGCGATGTCGAGCGCCGCCTTGGCCGCATCGCGTTTGGCGACCGCGGTCTCGTAGTCGAGCTTGGAGATGCCCCCGCCGGCCACGGCGGCCTCCTTCCGCGAGCGTTCGGTCTCCGCCAGGTCGAGCTCCGCCTGCGCGGAGGCGACGCGCCCCTGGGCGACCTTCTGGGCGGCGATGAACGGCTCCTGCTCGATCACGAAGAGGACGTCGTCGGCCTGCACGAAGTCGCCGGCCTCGAACTGGATCTTCTCGAGGATGCCCTTGACCCGCGCGCGGACCTCCACCGTCTCGTAGGCGGTCGTCGTGCCGGGGAACTCCTCGTAGGTGGTGACGGTGCGGACGATGGGGGCCTGGACGGTGACCGTCGGAGGCGGCGGGGTGACGAACTCGTTCTTGCTCCCGCAGGCGGTGAGCCAGAGGGCGGCCGCCACGCTGGAGGCGACGGGGGCGAACCTGGCGGGCGAGGCGTATGGCTTGGGCATGTCGGTCTTCACGGTTTTCCGTCTTCGGCGTCGGGGGTTTCTCCGGGGTCGCGTTCGCCCGGCGGCCGGTCCGGGACGACCTCGACTTCGCTGCCGCCGCCGAGCGCCTTGTAGAGCGCGACGTAGTTTTTGGCGATCTGGCCTTTCGAGACCGCGGCCTCGTCTTCGGTGTTGAACTTGGTGCGCTCGGCGTCGAGCACGCGCTGGAAGTCGACGAGGCCTTCCGCGTAGTTGCTCTTGACGAGCCCGACGGTCTCCTCGGCTGCGGTGACCGCCTTGCCCAGGAACCCGGTGCGCTGCCACTCGTAGGCGATGGACGCCATGCTCGTCTCGACCTCCTCCACGGCGAGCAGCACGGCGCTCTCGTATCCGGCCAGCGCCTGCGCGGTGCGCGACTCCTCGATGCGGACGTTGTTGCGGATGCGGCCGGCGCTGAAGATCTGCCAGCGGAACGAGGGGCCGAAGGACCAGGCCCGGCTGCCGGCGTCGAAGAAGTCCGAGGCGTCCACGGACTGCAGGTTGAAGTCCCCGAACAGGGTGAAGCGCGGGTAGAGGTCGGCCTCCGCGACCCCGATGAGGGCGGTCTGGGCGGCGAGCTCGCGCTCCGCGGCCCGGACGTCGGGGCGGCCGCGCAGCAGGTCGGCCGGGAGCCCCGCCGAGTACCCCCGGCGCGGGGTGGGGATGGGCCGGGACCGGTTCAAGGTGCGGTCGAGGGAGCCGGGGAAGCCCCCGGTCAGGGTGGAGAGGCGGTTCCTGGCCGCGATGAGCTGTGTGCGCAGGAGGGGGACCAGCGCGCGCGAGGTCTCCAGGTTGGTGGTCGCCTGGGTGACATCGATCTTCGGGACGAGGCCGGCTTCGAGCCGGTTGTTGGTCAGCTCGACCGTCTGTGACTGGGCGTCGATGTTGCGGACCGCCAGCTCGATACGCCGCTGCAGGGTGCGGTATTCGATGTAGTTGAGGGCGACCTCGGCATACAGGCTCAACAGCACGTCGCGGTAGGTCTCCTCGCTCGCCCCCACGCCGGCCTCGGTGGATTCCACCGCCCGCCGTAGGCCGCCGAAGACGTCGATCTCCCAGCCGGAGTCGAAGCCGGCGCTGAACAGGTTGCTGGGGTTCTGGCCAGGGGGCACCAGCAGGCTCTCGCTGGCCCGCCTGCGGACGTAGTCGCCGCCGGCGTTGAGGGAGGGGAAGAGCTGGCTGCGGGCGACGCCGCGCTGGGCGCGCGCCTCGACGATTCGCTCGTATGCGCCCCGCAGGTCGGGGTTCGACTCGCGGGCGCGGTCGATCAGCCGGTCCAGCACCGGGTCCCGGAACCCCTTCCACCACTTCTCCAGGCCGCCGCGTTCGCCGCCGAGGTTCTGGCTGACGCTCCTCGACCAGGCGTCGGGGACGCCGCCCTCCGGCGCCCGGTAGTCCCTACCGACGATGGCGCAACCCGCCGTCAGGAGAGCGGATGCGGACAGCAGGGCGATCAAGGGGCGTCGGCGTGGCATAGGGCTCGGCGGTTCTAACATGAGGCGGAGGAGGGAATACAGGAGAATTGTCTTTAAAAACTTTGGGGCTCCGCCCCTGGATGTCCGCGATGAGATTGTCTCGCGTCCGCGGGGGGCGAGCTGCTATTGGTTCGGGAGATGTCGGTAGCGGTAGCACTCTCGGGCATGGCGATCCTGATCGGGGTGGCCGTGTTGTGTTCGTCTGACCGGCGGGCGATCCGGTTGCGGACGGTGGGCGGCGCCCTGGCGATACAGGTCGGGGTGGGG
>JANQMB010000359.1 GCA_028280355.1 Verrucomicrobiales bacterium | reverse complement strand
AACAGGCCCGCGACTGGAAGCAGCCTTTCGTTGTGAGTGTCCACGCCAACACCAGCGCCGTCCGGCAGGGCAGGTAGATCGACAGCTCGCCCGCCCCGTCCGCCGGGAAGCGCCCGCCCGCCGCGTTGCGGCCGAAGCCGCCGAACTCGGGAGAGTCGCTGTCGAGGGCGAGGGCGTACTCGCCCGGCACGTGCGCCCGGAACCGGTAGTCGGGGATCGAGCGCTCCGGGTGGAAGTTGAACGCGAAGATCAGGTTCGCGCGCTCGAAGATCAGGCACTGGTTGTCGGCGTCGAGGTTGAGCTGCTGGGCGGGGGCGGCGGCGAGCAGGCCGGTGCGGCGCGCGAGTTCTAACATAGCCGCCTCAAACGCCTCCAGAAACCGGTATTTCAACAGGGGGTCGGCCGCCAGCGACCACTGCCGGCGGGCGTACTGGTAGGACCAGCCGTTGCCCTCGCGCGGGAAGTCGACCCACTCCGGGTGGCCGAACTCGTTGCCCATGAACGTCAGGTAGGCCTCGCCGCCGGCGGCCATGGTGACCAGGCGGACCATCTTGTGCAGGGCGACGCCGCGGTCGATGGCGGGATGCGGGTCGTCGGCGCGCATGTGGTGGTACATGTCCTTGTCCATCAGCCAGAAGGCGATGGTCTTGTCGCCGACCAGCGCCTGGTCGTGGCTCTCGGCGTAGCCCACGGTCCGCTCCCCGTGGCGCCGGTTGGCCAGCTCGCCCCACATGGCGCCGAGGTCCCACTCCTCGTCGCGCGAGTGTTTGAGCAGCTTGATCCAGAAGTCGGGAACGCCCATGCCGAGCCGGTAGTCGAAGCCCAGCCCGCCCTCCTCCGGCAGTCGGCACAGACCGGGCATCCCCGAGAAGTCCTCGGCGACCGTCACCGCACCTGGCCGCAGGTCGTGCACCAGGTGGTTGGCGAGCTGCAGGTAGGTCACCGCGTCCCACTCGACGCCGTCCCTGAAATACTTGTCGTAGTGGTCGAAGGCGGTGTCGCCGTGGTGGTGGTAGAGCATCGAGGTGACACCGTCGAAGCGGAAGCCGTCGAAGTGGAACTCCTCGAGCCAGTAGGCGAGGTTGGAGAGCAGGAAGCGCCCCACCTCCCGGCGCCCGTAGTCGAACAGCAGCGAGTCCCAGGCCGGGTGCACCCCGCGGTCGCCCTCGTGGAAATACAGCCCGGGGGAGCCGTCGAACTCGCCCAGCCCCTCAGCGAGGTTCTTTACCGCGTGCGAGTGGACGACGTCCATCAGCACCGCGACCCCGAGCGAGTGCGCGACGTCGACGAGGTACTTGAGGTCCTCCGGGGTCCCGCAGCGCGACGACGGCGCGAAGAAGTTCGACACGTGGTACCCGAACGAGCCGTAGTAGGGGTGCTCGGCGATCGCCATCAGCTGCACCGCGGTGTACCCGATCCGTGCGACCCGCGGCAACACCTCATCGGCGAACTCGCGGTAGGTCGCCACCCGCTCGCCCTCCCCCGCCATCCCGACGTGCGCCTCGTAGATCAGCAACGACCCGCCGCCGGGGGCGGCGAACCCGCCATCGGTCCAGACGAACGCCTCCGGGGGCGCCCAGACCTGCCCGGCGAAATCGTGGGTGACCGGATCCTGCACCGCGCGCCGGATGTACGGGGGGATGCGGTCGCGTTCGCCGTTCTCGCCGGCCACGTGCACCTTGACCCTGCCCCCGTGCTCGAGCCCGTCCGCGTCGGGGACGAGCACTTCCCAACAACCGTCGCCCGCCCCCTCCAGGGGGTGCGCGCTGCGGTCCCAGCCGTTGAAGTCGCCGACCAGCGACAGGGAGCGCGCCCGGGGCGCCCACTCTCGATAGCGCCAGCCCCCGGCCGGGTCGCGGTGGATACCCAACTCCCGATGCGCCGACGCGAAGCCGCGCACCCCACCGTCGGCGGCGCCGACCTCCGCCAACGCGGCCCGGAAACGATCCCGGCGTGCGGCGATCTCGTCGGTGTAGGGCTCGAGCCAGCCGTCGTCCTCGATGATCGCGATGGGTTCCTGGCTCATGTCGGCTCCACCACCACTTGGCGTCGCGATCCGCGGTAGTCAACGCACAAGTCCCCCGGCGACGGCATCACTTGTTTTCGTACCCCGGCCTGCGATAGTCAGCGGGCAATGAGCCCCACCCTCCGCCCCCCCCTCGTCTGGCTGCTCGTGATCGCGGTGGGTGCCAGCGCGCATGCCCAGGATGCCGGACGACCAGCGGGAGATCCAGAACCCGGACCTCGACCGGTGACCGCGGTGGTCGACCCCGCGGCATACCAGCAGGTCGAGGTCCTGCTGCGCGCCATCGAGACCGTCCGCGAAAACTACGTCGACGCGGACGAGGTCAGCTATGCGCAGCTGGTCGAAGGGGCTCTCGAGGGCATGTTCGCGCGGCTCGACCCCCACAGCCAATACATGAGCCCACACCTGTTTGAGAAGGTGCGCGACTCTGGCCCGGGGCAGATCGACATGACCGGGATCGCCCTCGGCACCAACGCGGCGGGCGAACTGTACGTCGCCAAGGTCGCACCCGGCCGGCCGGCGGCGCGCGCCGGTGTGCGGGACGGCGACCGGGTGCTGAAGATCGACGGCGAGGGGTTCGGCCCGGGGGCGCTCGCCGAAGCGGCCGCCACGCTGGGGGGCAAACCCGGGCAGCTGGTCACCCTCGAACTGAGGGCGCCGGGGACCGACCGGGTGCGGACGGTCGGGTTCGAACGCGAAAGCCCCACCAAGGCGACGGTGGTCGAGGCCGAGATGTTGCCCGCCGAAGTCGCCGGCGAGGCGAAGATCGGGTACGCGCGGATACGCCAGTTCGACACGCCGACCGCGCGGGAGTTGGAAGAGGTTCTCGACCGTTTCGGGCAGCGGGGGATGCAGGCCTTCGTCCTCGACCTGCGCTCGAACCCCGGTGGCCTGCTGTCGGCGGCCGCCGAGGTTTGCGGGGAGTTCCTGCCCCCGGCGACCCCGATCGCTAAGACCGTCGGCCGTGCCGGCAGCGGGAACTCCGAAGTCTACAAGACCCCACCGACGGGCCACCACCGCGAGTACCCGCTCGCCGTCCTGGTGGACGGTGCCAGCGCCAGCAGCGCCGAAGTCGTCGCCGGCGCCCTGCAGGAACTCGGCCGCGCCACCGTCGTCGGCGACACGACCTTCGGGAAGGGCTCGGTGCAGAGCGTCATCCCCATGGGCCTCGGCACCGGGGCGGCCATGCGCCTCACCACCGCGCGCTTCCTGACACCCGGGGGCAGAGAGATCGACGGCCGGGGCATCCGGCCGGACATCGCCGCGCCGGGCGGCGAGCTCCCGGTCGCCGCCGCCGTCGAGTCACTAACCAAGCAACTTACCCCCGGGGCGCCCCCCTCCCCCTGAACCGCCCGCCCGCCGGCGCCCCGGCGCCTGCGGGACCGACCACGATGCTCCTCGCCCTCGAAAGCTCCTGCGACGAGACCGCGGCGGCGGTGCTCGCCCCCCCGTCGACGCTCCTGGCCAGCGAGGTCGCCTCACAGGTGGCCGAACACCGCCCCTACGGCGGGGTGGTCCCCGAGCTGGCGTCGCGCAACCACCTGCTCAGCCTGCGGCCGGTGATCGAGTGCGCGCTCTCGGCGGCGGGCTGTGGCCTCGACCGGATGGACGCCTTCGCCGCCACCTCCGGCCCCGGGCTGTCCAGCTCGCTGCTGATGGGCAACACGGCGGCCAAGGCCCTCGCCCTGGCGTGCGGGAGACCGTTCATCGCCGTCAACCACATGGAGGGCCACCTCCTCTCGCCGTTCATGGAGGGCGACCTCCGCCCGCACGTCGCGCTGGTGGTCAGCGGCGGCCATACGCTGCTGGTCCACGTGCGCGGCTTCGGCGACTACCGGAAGCTCGGGGGGACCCGCGACGACGCGGCGGGGGAGGCCTTCGACAAGGTGGGGAAGATGCTGGGGCTCCCTTACCCCGGCGGCCCGGAGGTCGAGCAGGCCGCGCTCGGCGGCGACCCGCGGCGCTTCGACTTCCCGCGCGGCATGCTCGACAGCGGCGACTTCTCCTTCAGCTTCAGCGGCCTCAAGACCTCGGTCCTGTACACGCTGCAGAAGCTCGGCGAGCCCGACGCGGCGACGCTCGCCGACCTCTGCGCCTCGTTCCAGCTCGCCGTCGTGGAGGTCCTCGTCGCCAAGGCGATCGGCGCGGCGCGGAGCTGCGGCGAGCGGACCGTGGCGCTCAGCGGTGGCGTCGCCTGCAACGCCTCCCTGCGCGAAGGTCTCGCAGTGCGCTGTGCGGAGGGGGGCCTCGAGCTGCTCGCGGTGGCGCCCGAACACAGCACCGACAACGCCGCCATGATCGCCCGCGCTGCGGCCGAGAGGTTCGCCCGCGGGCAGTTTTCCGCACTGGCCGAGGACGTCGACCCGAACCTCGCCCTGACCCCATGACCGCATTCTCCGACCCCGGCGAGGAGCGCGACGCGATCTTCAGCCTGCTCGCCTGCGCTCTCGCCGCTTCGACCTGGGACGACAGCCCGCTGGGCGAGGGTTCCGGCCACAACATCGCCGCCGTCCTGGTCGACCGGGACGGGCAGCCGGTCGCCTGGGCCCGCAACGAGGCCACCGGGCGCCGTGACCTCACCGAACACGCCGAGCTACGCCTCATGCGCGGCCACATCGCCGCCGACCCGGAGCGTACCGAACTGCATAAACACCAGATCTACACCACCCTCGAACCCTGTGCGATGTGCGCGGGCATGATGGCGATGACCAATATACAGCGCGTGGTCTTCGGACAGCGCGACCCGGTCTACGGAGGCGTGTTCGAGCGGCTCGCTGGGGGCGAGACGCCTTACCCGAAACGGGTCGAATCCAAAATGGCCCCGGCTGCCGCCTGTGGTGAACTCGAACGGGAGTTCGCCCGGTCCGGCCACGCCGAGCTGATCGAATGGCTCCCCAGCCCGGAGGCGCGAGCCGCGTACGGCGAAGCCGCCCGGCGCTTCCGGCGCCTCACCCCCGAGTTCTCCGAAAACGCCCACCTGCTCAGCGCGGCGCGGGATTTTCTCGACACGCAGCTCTCGCGGTGAGCCGCTGCCAAAGCGCCCCGAGGAGCGTCCCGTGTACCAGCCGCGGGTCGATGCCCGGTGCGACGACCTGAGCATGATACTCCGGAAGTTTGCTCCAGTGCAGGCCGGGCCGGAGATGGTGGGCGGTATGGAAGCCGCTGTTGAGGAAGACCCAGTTGGCGAGCCGGCCTGTCACGTTGCGGGCGAAGTCGAACTCGGACCCGGGATCGCAGTCCTGGTGTTGGAGCAAGTTGATGCCGATGATGCAGAACTGGCCGAAGGCCCATGGCACCGCCAGGTAGATCAGGGTGGACATCGGGTCGGCGAGCAGGGCGAGTAGCAGCACTGCCCAAAACACGCCGCGCTCCAACAGCGCCTGGCGATAGAGCTTCGGCCTCGCCACCTTCCAGCGCCTCAAGTCCCTGTCTTTCTCACGCATCATCGTTCGCACGGCGACAAAGGGGAAGACCAGGAAGTTGACCCAATTCCAACGCGCCTTCGCCTGCGCACAGCGGACGAAATCGAGTTCGCTGTCACAATGGCGATGGTGGCGTTCGTTGTGAGCGGTGACGATCCCGGTCGGCGGCTCGCCGAAGCCAAAACTCAGCACCACCGAGAACAAACTGTTCGCACGCCTCCCACGAAAGATGCCGAGGTGCATGTGGTTGTGGGCGATGACCGCCGCGATAAAAGCCAGCAGGCACGTCATCACAAAGGTCGGCACGGAGCGCCACACCCCAGACCAATGCAGCGCCAACAGCGAAAGGTGACCGCCCAGGAAGACCACCGATCGCCAGTCGACCGCATATCGCAAGCCAAATCCCGGCGCCCCACCAGACGTTCTCGAAACGGGCATCACCGGCCAAGATGGGGCAGGCGCATCCACAAACGAAATCGAAGATCCTTTCTATAAAGTCATTTTAATCAATGTTCTGGCAAACATTCTCGATTCCACGATCGGCGTATTTTCGGCTAGGGATGATGATCCCCATGAAGTGGCATAGATCGGGACACCCAATCTGCAGTGACGTGCGGATCCCCTTCGCCCTGTTGCTCGGCAGCTACGTCGCGCTCGGGTTGACTGTCCTCGGTTTCAACCGCAGCCCCTGGCAAGCCGCCCTGACGGTGGCCGCCGCCGTCGGCTTTGACCTGACCTTCAACCGCGCGTTCCGCGGGCGCGGCTGGGCCTTTCCCTGGAGCGGTTTGATCACCGGCCTCGGCCTATGCCTGCTGCTCAACTACGGGTCGGACCCCTGGTTGCCTATACTCCCGGCCTTTCTCGCCATCGCCTCGAAGCACGTCTTCACCGTCCGCGGGCGACACGTGTTCAACCCGACGCTGTTCGGGCTGGTGGTCGGCGCCTGGTTCTCGGCGGGGATGATCTCGCCGGCGCCGGCCTACCAGTGGGGCGGGTCACTCGCCCTAGCACTGTTCCTCACCGCCGTGGCCTTCAGCCTGTTCGTGTTCCGCGTCGGCCGCGCCCCCCTCGCCCTCAGCTTCCTCGCCTTCTACGGGGTCCAGCTCGCCTTCCGCGCCTCCGTGATGCGCCACCACCTCCCGCCGGAGACGCTGGTGCTCGGCACGATTACATCGGCCCCGTTTTTCCTGTTCGTGTTCTACATGCTGACCGACCCTATGACCTCGCCCCGCTCGGCGCGCGGCCAGGTGTTCCTCGCCCTCGCCGTAACCCTGGTCGATCTCTACTTCCACACGAGGCGAAGCTACTCGACCCTGTTCCCGGCGCTGTTCTCCGTACAGTGCGCGGTCCTGGTCACCGGGTGGTTGAGGGCCGCCCGCGATGCGCGATGGCGCCTCTCGCCCAAGCCAGAGGGGACCCGCAAGCTGGCCATCACCGGCGCGCTCGGCGCCGTGGTGATCGTCGCCAACGCCATGGGGGGACGTCCCCATATCGC
Source organism: Verrucomicrobiales bacterium (assembly GCA_028280355.1). Classification (GTDB taxonomy): domain Bacteria; phylum Verrucomicrobiota; class Verrucomicrobiia; order Verrucomicrobiales; family DEV007; genus JANQMB01. The sequence continues at coordinate 26,962 of JANQMB010000359.1, read as the reverse complement.
CGACGCCGGGTTCCGCTGGACGGCGGTCAGCGCCGCGGGATCGGGGATCGCCGACGCCAGGCTGGACGGTGTCCTGGAAGAGGTCGACCCGCGCGTGCGCCACATCGCCAAGTGGGTGCTCTCGGTCGGCGACGCGGCCGCGGTGGCCGATGTGGACGGCGATGGCTGGCAGGACCTCTTCCTCACCAATCCCCTCAAGGGACCGGCCGACCGCTGTTCGCTGTACCGCAACACCGGCGGGTTGAGCTTCGAACGCGTCCCGCTGCCGGCCCTCGAACCGCTCTGCTCCCACCCCGAGACCCACGGGCTGCCGAGCGCAGCGGTGTTCGCCGACTACGACAACGACGGCGACCAGGACCTCTTCCTCGGCGTCGGTTTCGGCCCGAGCCGGCTGTTGCGCAACGACGGCGGCCTGCAGTTCTCCGACGTGACGGATCAGGTCGGCCTCGCCGGTTACACCTCCTGCCTGGCCGCCCTGTTCATCGATTTCGATCAGGACGGCGACCTCGACCTGCTGGTCGGCAACGCGATGGCCCCCTACCTGCCGGACTACGACCCACCGCGGGCGCTGAACATCTACGATCTGCCGGAGCCCGAGTTCGTGGGCGACCGCAGGATGTTCCACTTCATGCACAGCAGCTGGCATAAGGCGGAGAACGGTGGGCGCAACCAGCTCTACCGCAACCTCGGGGACGGCCACTTCGAGGCCGAAGACATGGAGGCCATCGGCCTGCCCGAGACACACTGGACGCTGGCGCTCAACGCCGCCGATTTTGATCAGGACGGCTGGCCGGACATCTACGCCGCCTCGGACTTCGGCCCCGACGACCTCTATATCAACCGCGGCGGCGAACGTTTCGAGCGCCGGCAGGGGGGCGTCTTCGGCTCGATCGGCAAGGACACCTACAAAGGCATGAACTGCTCCCTGGCCGACTTCGACGGCAACGGCTGGATCGACATCTACGTGTCGAACGTCCACGCGCCTCTCCAGGCCGAGGGCAGCCTGTTGTGGATGGTCAGCCCTGACCGCGGCGGCGGCGTGCGGTTCCGGAACCGGGCGGCCCAGCTGGGCGCCCTCAACGAGCACCGCTTCGGCTGGGGCGCCACGGCAGGCGACCTCGACCGCGACGGCTGGCCGGATCTCGTGCAGGCCAACGGCATGGTCGACGATTCGATGGACCGGCGTTTCGACCGACCGCGCGACTACTGGTACACCAACGGCAGGCTAGCGCGCACCGGCCCGGAGGTGCACGCCTACGCCGACCGCTGGGGCGACATCCGCGGCTACTCGATCTTCGGCGCCCAGCGCAACCGCGTGCTGATGAACCTCCGCGGGCGGCGCTTCGCCGAGGCCGCCGAGGTAACCGGCTTGGCCGAGGAGGGGAACACGCGCGCCGCGGCCCTGGCCGACTTCGACAACGACGGCGACCTCGACCTCGTCCTCACCCACCAGTTCGAACCCGCCGAGCTGTTCCGCAACGACCCAACGCGGGCGGCACGCTGGATTGGCCTACAGCTGGTCGGCGACGGCCGACGCGTCAACCGCGACGCGACCAACGCCCGGGTCGAACTCCGTTCCGGCGACTGGCGCAGGGTGGCGGAGGTCACCAACGTCAGCGGTTTCTCCGCCCAGGGCGACCGCCGGCTGTTCTTCGGGCTCCCCGGGGATACCGGCCATGTCGACGTGCACGTGTCTTGGAGGGCGGGGCTCGAGACCCGGTTCCGTTCGCTCGCCGCCGATCGCTACCACATCCTCGTGCTCCCTCCGCCCGCCAGACTGCCATGAGAAACCATTGGTACATCGCCTGTCGATCGCGGCAGCTAAAACGCAAACCGATACCGCGGACTGTCCTCGGCGAGCCGCTTGCGCTGTTCCGCGACCAGGAGGGGAACGCCGCCGCCCTGATCGACCGTTGTCTGCACCGCAACATGGCGCTGTCGCGTGGCAAGGTCGATGCCTGCGGGCTCCGCTGTTGCTACCACGGGTGGACCTACGACGCCTCCGGCCGCTGCACGGCGATCCCGGCCGCGCCCACGGGCGGCGTCCCCGAAACGGGGCTCCGGCTGAAGAGCTACCCCGTGGTGGAGAAACAGGGTTTCGTCTGGGTCTACATCGGGGGGGGCGAGCCCGGTCACCAGCCACCCGACTTCCCCGAGTTCGGCGCACGGGGATGGCGACATTGGGTGATGGAGCGGGAGTTCGAGGCGGCGGCGTTCCACTGTGTCGAAAACTTCCTCGACGTCCCACACACCGCCCATGTCCACCGCGGCCTCTTCCGGGGCAAGAAGGTGAAGGAGATCGAGATCGAAGTCACCGGCGGCGCCGACTGGATCCAGGCGGATTTCGTCGGCGAGGGTAGGATGGACTCGTTGATCGGAAGGCTGTTGATCCCGAAAGGGGCCGAGATTGTCCACACCGACCGTTTCACGCTCCCCTACCTGACGCGCGTCGACTACCGGATGGCGGAGAACCGCCAGTACATCGTAATGAGCCAGTGCACGCCGGTCGCACCGGACAAGACGCGCGTCTTCACCTACATGGCCTACCGCTTCAGCCCGCTCGGCGGCCTGGTGGGCCTGGTGTTCCGACCGTTGTCCAAAGTGATCCTCAACCAGGACGTGGTGGTTCTGAGGAAGCAGACCGGAGACCTGAACCGCACCGGGGAAGCCCGCTTCGTCTACCATGAGACCGACGCCATCGCCCGCGGCATCCGCGAGCTGCTCGACGGGGGATCGCTGGAGGGGCGCCCCCCAGACCGCAAGAAGATCCGAGCATGACCGGATGGTTCGCCCAACTCGGCGAAAGCCTGCACCCCTGGCAGGCGCGCAGCTTGCTCTGGGCGCAGCTGCTCGGGCCGCTGATCTGGCTCTATCAGAACGCCAGGCCCGACCGGCTCGGCGGCCGGATCTCGTTTATCAAAGCGCTGTGGCTCGCATACGTGATCGTCCTTTGGCTGCTCGCCCCCTGCCTGCTCGCCGGAGAGCACCCCGCCTATCCCATCCTGGCGGCCAGCATGGTGTTGCGGGTTCTCATCGAGATCCCCCTCTGCCTGAAACAACGCTGGAAAGTCGGCTACGGGATGGCACACAACCTCCTCCAGCTCCTGTTGGCGAGCCTGGTCGCCGCCATGGCGGCGGGTCGCGGAGAGCACCTGCTGCTGGCGGTCTCTCTCCTGATCGCCCTGTCCGCGCTGACCGAGATGCTCTTCGTCCGGTGGTTCCGGGTGGCGACCGCCGGCCCCGGGGCCGGCGTCTACTTCGTCCCCGGCGGGGCGTGCTTCGCCCGCGTCAACCGCCTCACCGCCTGCCTCTTCCTCCCCCAGTGCGCCGCCTTCCTAGCCCTCCTCATCTCCAACCTCCCATCCTCATGACCGATTCCTCCCTCCGCTACCACACGATCGACCGCGCCCGCCTGACCAAAGGGCAGGTCGCCCGCATGTTCGCCCTGATGGAGGCGAACTACGACTGCGTGCGCCGCGACCAGTTCGAGCGCGACCTGTCGTGGAAAGACAAGGTGCTGCTGCTGCATGACCGCCACGGGGAGATCCAGGGCTTCACCACCCTCGCGCTCAACCCTGGCGGGCGGCCGGACGGCTACGACGTCCTCTATTCTGGCGACACGATCATCGACCACCGCCACTGGGGCAGCCAGGAGCTCGTGCGCGGCTTCTGCCACCACGCCGGCCGCCATGTCGCGGCGGCGGGGACACGACCGCTCTACTGGTACCTGCTCAGCAAGGGGCATCGCACCTACCTCTACCTCCACCTCTTCACGCGCCACTTCTTCCCCGGGAGGATGCCGGACGGGAGCGGGGACGGGGAACGGTTGCGGCAGATCGCCGACCGGGTATCGCGCCGGCTCTTCCCGGCAGCCTGGCGCCCGGAGCGCGGCGTGCTCCAATTCGCCGAGGGCGCCGGGCAACTGAAACCGGCGCTCGCCGACACCGTCGCCACACGCCGACACCACCCTGGCGTGGCTACCTTCCTAGAGAGGAACCCCGGCTTCCGCCATGGCGACGAACTGGTCTGCGTCGCCAGGCTCTCCACCGAGAACACCCGGCGCACGGCCCGGCGCTACTTCGACGAGGGGCGCCGCGAGGCCGGCACCGCAATCCCCTGCCCGATCGGGAGATGATCCACCGACCGCCGATGCCCGACACCGGCAAGCGCCCTTCCCCGACCGCCCGCCGCTGGTTGGAGGGGCAGGCGACCCACTCGACCGCATTTCCGATTTCCCCCGAAGAGGCCGCCGGCGCCCAGGAGCGTAAGCTGCTCGCCTACCTGCACCGGAACGCCCACACCGCCTACGGGGCGGCCTCGGGTTTCGCGCGGATCCGCCGCTATGAAGACTATGCCGCCGAGGTTGCGATCATCGGCTACGCCGAGCTCCAGCCCTGGGTGCAGCGGGTCGCCGCTGGCGAGAAGGGGGTGCTGACCGATGATGGGGTGATCGCCCTCGAAGAGACCTCCGGCTCTGGTGGGGCACGCAAGTGGATCCCCTACACGCGCGGGCTGCTGCGCGAGTTCGAGTCGGCGGTCGGCGTCTGGATGCGCGATCTCGCCGACACCACCCCCGCCGCGTTCGCGGGCACTTTCTACTGGTCGGTGAGCCCCCCGCTCGCCGGCCGCGGACGCTCCCCCGGCGGGATCCCCATCGGCCTCGACAGCGACCTCGCCTACTTCTCGACCAAATCGGCAGCCCTGCTCGCCGAGCTGATGGTCGCGCCTCCGGAACTCGGTCGCTCGACCTGCGCCGGCGCCTGGTTCGCAGCGACGACCGATTCGCTGCTGTCCCACCGGGACCTGTCGATGGTCTCAGTCTGGAGCCCGACCTTTTTCCTGAGCCTCGACCGGCACCTGCAGGCACGGCTCGGCAGCCGCCAGTTCGTCTGGTCAGAGATCTGGCCGGGCTTGGCGCTGATGAGCTGTTGGACGGATGCCGGCTCCGCGGCCTGGATCCCCGAAGTTCGAGAACGCCTGGGCGAGGTCGCCATCCAGGGCAAGGGGCTGCTGTCGACCGAAGGGGTCGTTAGCATCCCGCTCGGCGATATCGAGACACCGCCGACGCTCGCCACCGCATCCCACTTCCTCGAGTTCCGCGATCCGCACAGCGGGGAAGTCTCGCTGTGCCACGAGCTGCGAGCGGGGCAGATCTACGAGGTGGTGCTCACTTCTGCCGGCGGCCTCTACCGCTACGCGACCGGCGACCTGGTGCGATCATATGGCGACCTGAAGATCCGTTTCGTCGGCCGGGCCGGCCAGTGCTCCGATCTCGTCGGTGAGAAACTCGACGAACAACAGGCGACCGCCGCCCTATCGGGCCTGGATGGGGCACTCTGGATCGCGCCGTGTGACGACGGCTACACCCTCTATCTGGACGCGCAAACCGGCGACCCGGACGCGGGCCGGATGCGCACCGCGGTCGAAGACCGCCTGATGGAGAACCGCTACTACCGACAAGCGGTCGACCTAGGGCAGCTGCGCCCGCTGGACACACGTCCGGTCAATGCCGCCCAGATCGACGCCTTGCTGCTCGCCTTGTCGAAACGGAGTGGGGGTCGCCTCGCCGACATGAAAATCCCGGCGCTGTTCACCTCGAAGTCGTCACAGACATGTCTCGCCTCCGTATTCGCCTAGCCCGGCCAGAGGACTCCGCTGCCCTCTGTACCCTGCTGGGGCAGACCGCGATGGGATCGGCGATCCGCGTGACCATGGAGCGCCGCCCCGACTACTTCATCGCCGCCCGGATCCAGGCGCAGGAGCCGATCGCCGTGGTGGCTGAAGAGCAGGCCAGCGGGCGCCTGGTGGGGGTCTTCGCAGCCGGTCGTCGAGAGGTGTATGCGGACGGGAGCCGTCGCCAGCTACGCTACCTGAGCGACCTGCGAATCCATCCGGACTACCGGGGGGGAAGCCTGCTGGCGCGCGGGTTCCGCTTTCTGAGAGATGAGGTGATGGAGCCCGGCGAGTTCGCCCAGACCTTGATCCTGGAGGACAACAGCGAGGCCCTGCGCCTGCTCACCAGCGGGCGTGCCTGCCTGCCGGCCTACCACCCGATCGGCGACTACATCTACGACCTCATCCCAACCCGGGCACGGAGACACCGGCATCCCCTCCCCCCTGGCGACGTGCGGTTCTCGCGCGCCCGCATCAACGACCTCGGGGACATGCAGACCTTCTTCGACCGTGAGGCTAGCCGGCGAACGTTTTACCCGACCTTGGATTTCGCGACCATGGCGAGGGGCGACGACTACTACCGGGGCGCCGACATCACTTCTTTCTGGCTGGCGCGCAGGGGCGAGGAGATCGTCGCAATGGCCGGCCTCTGGGACCAGTCCGCTTTCAAACAGACCCGGATCTGCGGCTACGCCCCCGGTCTCGCGCGATGGCGCCCCCTGCTGAACGGGATCGCCAGGCTGGCAGGAACCGGGAGGCTTCCGAAAGCCGGAGAGCGGGTCAAGACCCTCCCCGCCCAAGCCCTCCTGGTGAGAGGGAACCTACCCTCGCTGGCGGTCGCCCTCATCGGCCGTCTGCTGACAGACGCCGCCGCCAAAGGCGCAGACTACCTGAGCCTGGGGCTCGCTGCGGACGACCCGTTGCTGCCCGCCCACGACGCCTTCAAGGGACGGCGGGTCGTCGGGAAGCACTTCCTGGTCACTTTCGGCACCACCACCCCGCCCGGTTTCGAAGGCCCAGTTCACTTCGAGTGCGCGCGGCTATAACTTCAGGCCGACCCCCGCCTTGCGCGTCGCCCTGCGCAACACCGAGAGGTCGACCCGTCCTTTGTACTCCACCGTGGTCGAGAGGTAGGTGTCCATACAGGCCCGCTGCTCGTCCTCGTCGTAGTCCTCCTCGTAGACCTTCCACAAGCGCTCGCTGACCTCCTCGGGGAGATCGAAACCGACCTCCTCCGCGAAACAGCTCAGGCGGTCGATGCTCTGCAAGATATCGGGCGGCCGCTCCTCGAGCAGCCGGTCGATGTACCCCTTGGTCAACATCACCTGGCGCTCCTCCGCAGACCTCAACGCGCGCGGGCTGATGTAGCTGTCGGTGATCTTGCCGTCCCGATAGGTCGCGGCGATCGCACAGCAGGCGATGTCGAACCCCTCGACGACCTCGCCGATCGGCCGGCCCTTGACGTTCTGGTAGGTGAGCTCGATCTCCCGCTCCCCGTGCAGGAGCTTGATGCAGTAGGGGTGGAAGTCGCGCACCACCTCGGCACCGCAGGCGACCAGATGGGACAGCAGCCGCTCGCGGCTCCGGCGGTCGCGCACCCATAGGTCCAGATCTCGGACGTCCTGCTCGGGGTTGAGCAGCGGTTTGAAAGCCCCGCCGGCGAGAAACAGCTCGCCGGAAAACGGCTGGGACAGGACCTCCTCGAGCAAGGTCGCCGCATGCCCCCTCACCAGCCGTGGCAGCGAGGCAAGACCGATCCGCGGGCGTTCGACCTCACGCGGTCGCGCCCCCTGCTCGGCCATATCTCGCAGTCTATGCCAGCGCATTTTTCGGGAATCTTTGAAATTACGCTAACCATTATAAACATTCAACAGTACTTTGGTAACCTCTAACCTCCAGATCTACACCGCCCACTCTACCCCCTAATGGCGGGGGGAACAGGTCGGCGGGAAAACTCTCCCTGGAGCGAGCGGCAGTGCGCCAGCAGGCGCTGCCGCAGCGGCTCTGCCCGCCGGGCGAACCCCCTCTGCTCGGCCTCATAGTGGGCGCGGCCAGCGGCGGTCTCGACGGCGACCGGCTCGTATCCCATCTCGCTCAGGTCGTACGGGCTGGCGCGCATGTCGAGCTCGCGGATCTCCACCGCCAGCAGGAAGGCGTCGGCGACGAGCTCCGAGGGGATCCACGGGGCGAGCTTGTACGCCCATTTGTAGAGGTCCATGTTGGTGTGGAGGCAGCCCGGCTGCTCCAGGTCGACGCGCCCGTCGATAGATGGCTGGAAGGCGTTCAGCGGCCGCGCCTGCGGTGTGAAGAACCGGAACGCGTCATAGTGGGTGCAGGAGAGGGCGCCGGCCTCCACCACCCGCTCGATCTCTTCCGGGGGCAACCGCAGGGGGAACTTCGCGTGGCGGATCTGTTCCCGCGTCAGCCGGTAGACCATCGCCCACTCGTGCAGGCCGGAGCACCCGTAACGCCCCGGGCGACCCGCCGTCGCCTCCAGCAGATCGCCCGTCCACACGACCGCCCCGCGCTCCCGTTCCGACATCGAGCTGGTGCAGAGCCACGCGACCCCGCCGTCCGACGCGAAATGTCTCCGCGAGGCAAACTCGCCATCGGGGTCGCCGAGGCCCACCCCGAACCCTGGGCTCCAGCGCAGCAGCTGGCCGGGGCGGAAGCTGTAATAGGTGAACATGAAGTCGATCACCGGGTGCGGCACTGCCGCCGCCCGCCGCGCGCGATGCCCTTCCACCCAGGGGCGCAACCTCTCCCGGTGCGCCGCCTCGCGCAGGCGCCATTCGGGAGCCGGTAGGATCTGGGGTGGGTGCCGGGTCATCGCGGAGGACAGGACTTGCCCGCCCAGGACTTCGCCTCTAAGCGGTAGGGATGCAAACCACCACCGTCGGCGTCCCGAAGGAGATCAAGGAGAGCGAGAACCGCGTGGCGCTGTTGCCCTCGGCCGCCTATGTCCTCATCGGCCACGGTCACAAAGTCGTCGTGCAGCGCGGCGCCGGGGCGGGCGCCTCCTACCTCGACAAAGAGTACGAGGACGCCGGCGCGGAGCTGGTCGACAGCGCGGCCGAGGTGTTCGGCAAGGCCGACCTCATCGTCAAAGTCAAAGAGCCCCAGCCGTCCGAGATCGAGCTGCTCGAGCCCCGCCATACGCTGTTCACCTACCTGCACCTGGCGGCGTCGAAGGAGCTCACCGAGTCCCTGGTCGCCACCGGCTGCACGGCGATCGCCTACGAGACCATCGAGGTCAACGGCCGGCTGCCCCTGCTCGAGCCGATGAGCGAGATCGCGGGCCGCATGTCGGTGGTGGTCGGCGCATACCACCTGGCCAACCACCGCGGTGGCCGCGGCATCCTGCTGGGCGGCGTCCCCGGCGTCCTCCCCGGCAAGGTGGTGGTGATCGGCGGCGGCACCGCGGGGGTCAACGCCGCCCGGGTCGCGACCGGCATCGGCGCCGACGTCACCATCCTGGAGGTCGACCTCGAGCGCATGCGCTTCCTGGACATCACCATGCAGACAGCCCACACGCTCTACTCCAGCGCCGACTCGCTGATGCAGCAGCTGCCGCGCGTCGACCTCATCATCGGCGCGGTCCTCGTCCCCGGCGCCAAGGCGCCGAAGCTGATCACCCGCGAGATGTTGAAGATCATGCAGCCGGGCAGCGTGCTGGTCGACATCGCCGTCGACCAGGGCGGCTGCGCCGAGACCACCCGCCCCACCACCCACTGCGAGCCCACCTATGTCGAGGAGGGCGTGATCCACTACTGTGTCGCCAACATGCCCGGCGCATACGCCCGCACCGCCACCCAGGCGCTGACCAACGTCACCCACCGCTACGTCGAGCTGCTCGCCGACTACGGGCTCGAGGGGGCGATCGGGAAGCAGCCGGCCCTGCGGGGCGGCATCAACGTCCGGGGCGGCGAACTGGCCTGCGAGGCGGTGGCACAGGCGCACGGGATGGAGCACTCGCCGCAGGGCGTCTAACCGGACCGCCCCCTCCCCCTTGACTCCGACCCATCCCCCATCCACGGAATAGGGCGATGACTCCCGCCGACAAAGACTTCCTCTTCGAGCTGCTCTCCACCCCTAGCCCCACCGGTTTCGAAACCCCAGGGCAGAAGGTGTGGGCGGACTACGTCCGCGGGCATGCGGACTCGGTCGAGAACGACGCCTACGGCACCGCCTGGGGTGTCCTGAAGGGCGCCGAGAAAGACGCGCCCACGGTGATGCTGGAGGCGCATGCCGACGAGATCGGGTATATCGTCAAACACGTCACCAAGGAGGGTTTCCTCCACATCGACCGGGTCGGGGGGTCGGACGCCGCCACCGGCCGCGGCCGGCGCCTGCAGATCCTCGGCGACAAGGGACCGGTCAAGGGCATCGTCGGCAACACCGCCATCCACCTCCGCAAAGACGTGCTCGCCGGCGAGAAGGCGCCGAAGATCCACGAGCTCTATGTCGATGTCGGCGCGGCGGACGCCGAGGAGGTCGCCGGGCTCGGCATCCGCATCGGCCACCCCGCGGTATACGCCGACGAGCCGGAGGAGTTCGCGGGCGGCAAGATCGTCAGCAGGGCGCTCGACAACCGGGTCGGCGGCTACATCATCGCCCGCGTGATGGCCGAGCTGGCCGGGGGGGAGGCCCGCCCGGCGGCGAGCGTGCAGTGCGTCAACGCGGTGCAGGAGGAGATCGGCGGCCACGGCGCCAGCATGGTGACGCGCCGGCTGAAGCCCGACGTGGCGGTCTGCCTAGACGTCACCCACGCCACAGACACCCCGGGCATCGAACACGCGATCCACGGCAAGGTCGAACTCGGCGGCGGCCCCAGCTTGACCCACGGCACCTGCAACCACCCCAATGTCGTCAAGCGCCTCATGGAGGTCGCCGCGGAGGCCGAGATCCCGATCCAGCACGAGTCGAGCTCGCGCTATAGCGGCACCGACACCGACAATATCTCTTACACCGGGTACGGCATCCCCAGCGCCCTGGTCTCCCTGCCGCTGCGCTACATGCACTCCGTCGTGGAGGTCGTGAACCTCGAGGATGTCCAGAAGGTGATCGACCTGCTCACCGCCTTCGTGCGGTCGCTGAAAGCCGGCGACGAGTTCGGCATCGAGCTGTGATACGGCGGCGCCGGCCCCCTGAGGGGCCGGCGGGTTCAGGGTCTCGGAATGTCGCGCCGCGCTACTTCCCCGCGACCTTCTTGTCCCCCGCGCGCAGGGCTTTGGCGCGGGCGGCATAGGCGCCGAGGTAGCGGTGGCCCGCATAGTGCTTCCACTCCTTGGTGCCGAAGGCGCCAGCGAGCACGTCCTCGAACCCGGGGGTCAACACCTCGCTCCGCCCCACCAGGACCCGGACCGACTCCCGCGGCGCGGGCTCGACGGAGAGCGGTAGCACCCGCTCGGTGAAGTCCTCCGGCACGACCCAGAAGACGCGCAGGCCAGGCCGCTCGAAATAGCTCTCCCACCAGGTCTGCACCATCCCGTCCGCCTCCTTCGCGTGCAGGCCGGCCGCCCTGAGCTGCGCCACCAGGGCGTCGTAGACGGCACGCCGCCAGCCCTCGACCGGCGCCAGCCGGTCGCAGTCGACGCTCCTCGACTCGCCGCCGCCAAGCGCCCCCAACGACGCGAAGCGCACGCTGCCGTCCTCGCGGTAGTCGAACACCAGAGCCGACGGGATCGCGTCCTCCCCACGGTTCAGCAGGGTCAAGGTCCCCCCGGCCGAGGCGGTGGTGACCAGCGGCAGCTCGAACTTGCCGACGCCGCGGTAGAACAGGTACTTCTCGGTCGACCCGTCGGCGGTGCGCACCAGGTTCGAGTCGGTCATGCGCGGGTAGATCCAGTTCAGGGTCTCGCCGCCCTGGAACACGCGGCCCATGTCGCCGTCGCGGCGCGGCAACACCTCGACGTCCCAGGAGATCTCGCCGTCGTAGTGCCGTGCGAAATCGATCTGCCCCGAGAGCACCCTGCCCTTCTTGTCGCGCTTGAACGGGGGCGGGGTCTCGCCTCCCGAGCGCGGCGGGAACCACTGGCTGATGGAGCCGCCGTCGAAGCCGACCTCGACCCTGGCGCGGAACGGGCTCTCGTGGTCGGAGTAGAAGTAGATCACCGGCGTCTCCATCTTGACGAACACGTTGGCGAGCGGCCGCGCCAGCAGGTAGCCCTTGGTGCGGCCTCCCCGGGGGCCGACGTTCTGCATCCCGTCGTGGGCGCGGACGAAGGCAGGCAGGCGCTCCTCCTCGCGCTCGAGGCCGGGCAGCAGGACGCCGTCGGAACCGGCGACGGTGGTGAAGGTGCCCCACTCGTGCAGGGCGAAGTCGGGGTCGGCGGCGCTGGCCTCCCACCCGGTGGCGAACGCCGCGAAAGCGGCGGCGAAGAATAGGTTCGTTTTCATGTGGACGAACCAATCACATCCGCCGGCCCGGGTTGTCAGGCAGCCGTAAAAAGGTTGTAAAAACCGGAACCGGCGGCGCGGTTCGCCCCGGACCGGGGGTCCCCTGCTCGCGGCACCGGACGGGCGCCGCCTATCCGATCTCCGTGCCCTCGACGCCGACGATCTCGCGATAGCGGCCGACGAAGCGCTCCGTCACGGGGCCCGGTTTGCCGTCGCCGATGGGCCGGCCGTCGAGCTCCACCGCCGCGATCACCTCGGCGGCGGTCCCGGTGAGGAAACACTCGTCCGCCGCGAACAGGTCGTATCGGGTGAGCTCCGACTCGCGGAGGTCGACCCCCAGCTCCCCGGCGATCTCGAAGATCACGTCGCGGGTGATGCCCGGCAGGCCGCCGGCGGAGGAGGGCGGGGTCCTGACCGAGCCGTCGCGCACGACGAAGATGTTGTCGCCGGTGCACTCGGCGACGAAACCCTGCTCGTTGAGCATCAGCCCCTCCTCCGCCCCGCCCTGGATCGCCTCGACCTTGGCGAGCACGTTGTTGAGGTAGTTGAGCGACTTCACCGAGGGGCTGAGGGCGGCCGGGGGCGGCCGGCGCGTGGAGCAGGTGACCAGCTTCAGCCCCTCGCTGTACTTCTCCTCGGGGTAGAGCGCGATCTTGTCGGCGATAATGATCATCGACGCCCGCGGGCAGAGGAAGGGGCTGAGCCCCAGGCTGCCGACCCCGCGGGTGACGAGCAGCCGCACGTAGCCGTCGGTCAGCCCGTTCTCGCGGATGGTGGCGCGCACCGCATCGGCCACCCCCTCCGGCGACATGCCGATATCGAGCAGCAGGGCCTTGGCGGAGACGAAGAGCCGGCGGACGTGCTCTTCGAGGCGGAACACGCGGCCGTTGTAGAACCGGATGCCCTCGAAGATCCCGTCGCCATAGAGGAGGCCGTGGTCGAAGACCGAGATCTTCGCGTCCCCCTCGGGGTAGTATTCGCCGTCGATGTAGATTTGCATGGCCGGGGTGCCCTGGCGCGGCGGGGCGGTGGGCTCAGGCGACGATGCGCCCGTCAGTGATCCCCAACCGCCGATCGCCAAGGGCGGCCAATGTGGAATCGTGGGTGACCACGATCAACGTTTTTTTGGTGTCGGCGACGACGCCGAGCAGGGATTCGATGATCCCGCCACCGGTCTTCGAGTCGAGGTTGCCGGTGGGCTCGTCGGCGAACAGGATCTGCGGGTCGTTGATCAGCGAGCGTGCGATGGCCACCCGCTGCTGCTCGCCCCCGGAGAGTTCCGCCGGCCGGTGGCCCATGCGGGAACCCAACCCGACCTGGTCGAGCAGCTCCGCGGCCCTCCGGCGCCGCCCGCTGCGGCGCCCGGCCATCATGGCGGGGAGGCACACGTTCTCCAGGGCGGTCAGGTCGGGGAGCAGGAAGTAATGCTGGAAGACGTAGCCGATGGTGGAGTTGCGGAACTGTGCCTGCCGGGCCTTCGACAGGCGGTAGAGCGACTCGCCCCCGATCTCGACGGCGCCCGAGTCCGGGCGCTCTAGGCCGGCCAGGGTGTAGAGCAGGGTGGTCTTGCCGGCGCCGGAGGCACCGCAGAGGAACAGCTTCTCGCGGGCTGCGATCTCGAGGTCGACCCCGCGCAGCACCTCGAGGGTCTCCCTGCCCATGGTGAAGCTGCGGTGCAGGTCGCGGGCGCGCAGCACGACATCGGCACCCGGCGGGTCGCCGCTGGGGCGGGTGGCTGTCTGGGTGGCTGTCACGCCGCCAATCAACGCGGCCGGCCCCCGCGGTCAAGCGGCGTGGCTGCCAAACGCCTCAGCCGTTGCGGCGCTTGGCGCGTTTCGCCATCTCCAGCGCCTTCTTGTCGCCGTAGCGGGAGATGGAGAACTTCGCGGTCTTGCGCGAACCGCGCTCGGTCCACGCCGCCTGCCAGTACTCGTAGTTCTTGCCCGAGGCGCTCTTCGAGACGACGTGCGTCACGCCGACGACGCCGCTCTGCTTGATGCGCTTGCGCCGGTTGGCCGCCGCCTCCCGGCGCGCCTTCGGCAGCCGCGCGAACACCTTGTCGCGGAAGGCGCGCGCCATTTTCTGCGCCTTCCCCTTGCCGCCGCAGGCCTTGTCCGGGAAGAACTTCTGGGTGGTCTTGCCGCGGTGGGTGATCCGCACGTAGAAACCGTGGTTCTTCTTCTCCGGCTGGTCGATCCTGCTGATGCCGTAGTTGGGTTTGATGGCGGCCATAAGTCGCTACGTTGGTGTGGTTAGGCGTTCGTGGGTGTCTGGTAATTCGCGTCGTGACCGCTCGGGGAGGCCTTGGGGCGAACCGGCCTCACGGTGGCGATTCTTGTCAGTTTCCTCACAGAATGGCAAGCCCTATCGTGCAAAAAATCAGCACCTTATGAAAGTTGGCGCAGCGCTTCGTAGACCCCGATGCCGACCGACGTCGCCAGGTTCAGGCTCCGCCCCCCCTCCCCCATCGGGATCACGAGGCAGTCGTCCCGATGACGCTCCAGGAGCCCCTCGGGCAACCCTCTGGTCTCCGGGCCGAACACCAGGTAGTCCCCATCCCTGAAACACGCGTCCCAGTAGCAGAGCGACGCCTTGGTGCTGAAGAGCCAGAACGTCGCGCCGCCACCCTCCGCCTCGCGGAGCTCGTCGAGGCTGGACCAGCGACACAGGTCGACCTTGTCCCAGTAGTCGAGCCCGGCCCTCAGGAGCTGTTTCTCGTCGAGCGAGAACCCCAGCGGCCCGACGAGGTGGAGCCTGCACCCGGTCGCGAGGCACAGGCGTCCGACGTTGCCGGTGTTGGGCGGGATCTCCGGCTCGACCAGCACCACGTTGAGCGACGGGCGCCGATCGGACATGTCGCGATGTGCCCCTGCGCGAGGGCATCGCCGGGCGGGGTGCCAGACCTGGGTGGCGAGACGTGCCCCGCCGCGATCAGGCGCCGGTGGTGATCGGGTCGACGTTGACCCGGCGCCCGTTCTGGTCGAAACGGACGTTGCCCTCGACCAGCGACCAGATGGTGTAGTCCTTGCCGAGGCCGACGTTCTTCCCCGGGCGCCACTTGGTGCCACACTGGCGGATGATGATGTTGCCGGGGATCACGTGCTCGCCGCCGAACTTCTTCACGCCACGGCGCTTGGAGTTGCTATCGCGCCCGTTCTTGACGCTACCCTGTCCTTTTTTGTGTGCCATGTTTCGATGGGGCTAGAATTTTCGTAGGCCGGTGGACCCCTCAGGCGCTGATGCCGGTGATCGCCAGGCGGGTGAGCGGCTGGCGGTGGCCTTTGGTCTTGTGGTGCCCCTTGCGGCGCTTGAACTTGAACGCGGTCACCTTGTCGGCGCGACGCTGCTCGACCACCTCCGCGGTCACCGTCGCCCCGGCGAGAACCGGGTCACCGATCTTGATGGTGCCACCCTCGGAGTAGAACAGCACGCTGTCGAACGTCGTGGTCTTCCCCACCTCGAGATCGAGTTTCTCGACATCGATCTTGTCGCCCTCAGCAACCTTATACTGCTTGCCGCCGGTCTTGAATATTGCGTAGGCCATGGTGTCGTGCGTGCTTGAAATCCAGCGGGTTCGGCGGTGCGAACCCCTTGAGCCCCCGGGATGAGGGGCGGGGAAATTCTCACAAATCGGGGTCGCCAGCAAGCGGTTTTTTGGCCGCTGGGCGCCGCGCTAGAAGGGATCGCGCCACCCCCTCCCCCACCCCGGATACCCCCAGATCCGGCCTCTCCTCCCCAAGCTGAGGGCGCCCGGCCAAGAAAACGATAAAATATGTCATTCTATCGATCCAATCGATATTTCTTTGCGCGCTGGTGGCGCGCGTGCTTGGCTCGTATGCAGGTCGATCCCCCTGAACATGTTGCCGCCCAACGTTCACCACCTCGAGCTGTTCTACTACGTCGCGAAGTTCGGCGGCATCACACCGGCGGTCCGCAAGATGCCATACGGGATCCAGCAGCCGGCGGTCTCGGGCCAGATGCTGCAGCTCGAACGCGACCTCGGGGTCAAGCTGTTCAACCGCCGCCCCTTCGCGCTCACCCCCGCCGGCGACGAGCTGTATACCTTCATCTCGCCGTTTTTCTCCAGGCTCACCCAGGTCGCTGGCAAGCTGCGCGGGGAGGAGGGCGTCCACCTGCGCCTGGCGGCCTCCGGCACCGTCCTCGCCAACCACCTGCCCGACGTGCTGGAGCGGATACGGGAACAGCAGCCCGAACTCCGCCTCACGCTGCGGGAGGCGGTGCAGCTCGCCGACATCGAACCCCTGCTGGCCGCCCAGGAGATCGACCTCGCGGTCACGACGCTCGACGGCCAGCTGCCGAGCCCGATCAAATCCATCGAGCTCCTGCGCCTGCCGCTGATCCTGATCTGCCGCGACGGCGAAGGGGCGAAGAGCTTCGGGACGCTCTGCAATGCCGGGCGGAGCCAGATCGGGGAGCCGCTCGTCTCGCTCTCCGCCGAACACGCCCTGAACGCGATCTTCCAGCGCGAGCTCGAGAAACGCGAACTGGTCTGGGAGCCGCGGGTGGAGGTCAGCGCCCTCGAACTGGTCGCCAACTATGTCGGCCGCGGGTACGGATACGGGTTGACCATCGATGCGCCGGGCATCGAGATCCCGGCCGGGCTACGCAAGATCCCGTTGAGGGGCTTCCCCCCGCTCCGGATCGGCCTGCTCTTCCAGGGCAAACTCAAACCGATCGCCGAACAGTTCGCCCTCGCCGCCGCCGAGGTCGCGAAGACGTTGCGCTAGAGTTTGTGAGTGTTCAGTTTTCAGTGTTCAGAAAGAAACCGAACCCGGGAGCACCAGGTGAAACCTGGTGCCGCAGTTACCCAATGTTTCAGACACACCTGTATACATCGCGCAACCCCGGCATCAGAGAGAACCGACGCAGTCTATGATCACCCGTATATCTGCCGCCTTCTGCCTTGCGATCACCGCCGTCCAGACGATCCCCCGATCCAACGCCTGCGAGCAGGGGCTGGTTGAGCGGCACTACGCCGTCCCGAGGGGGATGTTCTCTGCGCGCCAAATAGGGGAAACCCTGATGTCCGAGGGCATGACGTTCCCCAAGAGAGCCTCCGCCACCATCGTCACCGACAAAGGTTCCAAGTTCGACCGCCTGGTTTTATATAACACCGAATCCAACCATGACTTGGCAAGGGCTATTCTCCACCTGAAAATCGGGCGTAGGGAGTTCGTCCGGATGGCTGCTGAGAAAGAACTAGAGCTGGTCGGCTTCCTCGCGGAAAACTTTCCAGATCCCAGGGTGTGGGGAGACGAATGGGCCAAAGACGGATGGATCAAAGAACTGGATTTCGACGATCCGGCTGCCGGACTCTTGAATCGGCGGGGATTCGAACCTTCCCCCATACTCTCCGAACTCTTCCACGAGTGGCTACATGCTTTCGTCGACGTCTTCAGTGCGAGAGGAATGCTTCGCGAAGGCGCAGGAGCGCCCCCCGGGGAGAGCCCACATGATAGGATAAGAAGGCTCCTAAAGCTCACCGACCAGTTCCGAACAGAGAATCCCAAATCGGACCTCGCTCGCCGATATAGTGCCGCCGAAGAAGCAGTAAAGCGGGAACTTTCCGAACATCGGCAACGCCTCGTCACCCAGCTTGGGGCGCTCGAGAGGCTCCATGAAACGCTCGACACGATCCCTCCACCTCCGGAAGCCGAACCTCCGAACGGAGGAGACCCGTTCGCCACCGAATAACTCCCCCGCCTTGCTGAACACTAAAAACTGAACACTAACAAACTTCTCCCCCTTGCCCTCCGCCATCATCTTCGACTTCGACGGGCTGATCGTCGACACCGAGACCACCATCTACGAGTGCTGGGCCGAGCTGTACACCGAGCACGGGGAGGAGCTCGCCCTCGAGACCTACAAGCGCTGCGTCGGCAGCGACTTCGGCCAGTTCGACCCGGGCGAGGAGCTCGAGCGCCGGACGGGGCGGAGCTTCGACTGGGGGGCGCTCGACGCCGAACGACAGCGCAAGATCAACGGGCGCCTGGCGACCCAGGACGCGCGCCCCGGCGTGCGCGAGTTCATCTCCTCGGCGCACCGCGCCGGGCTGCCGCTGGCGGTCGCCTCGAGCTCGTCCCGCGCCTGGGTCTCCGGCTGGCTGGAGCGGCTCGGGCTGCGCGAGATGTTCGCCGCGTTGCGCAACCGCGACGACGTCGAGCGCATCAAGCCCGAGCCCGACCTCTTCCTCGCCGCCGCCGCGGCGGTCGGCGCCGACCCGGGCGAGGCACTGGTCCTGGAGGACTCGGAGAACGGCCTGCGCGCCGCCGCCGCCGCGGGTATCCCCTGCGCCATCGTCACCAACCCGGTCACCGCGGGAGGGGTCTTCGAGGGGGCGATCTTGGAGGCGGAGTGCTTCACCGCCCCTGAGGTCGGGGCGCTGCTCGACCCACCCGGGGCCTAGCCCCGCCACCGGTTGGGGTGGAGAAGGCCCGCTCCCCCCCTCCTTCGCGCCCCTCGCATCCGCGTTGACTCGGCGTCCCTGAATCCCTATCGTCAGGGTCAAAACAGGCGACTTCTATAGCCGCCGGATCGCCCCGACGCCCGGAAGCCCCCTGCCCGAACTTCAGGACACGAACTCTACCTCCTCATGGACACCACCCGATCCCACCTCGCCCTCCCCAGCCTCAGATTTCCGGCCGCCCTGGCCGCGGTTCTGCTCGCGGCGCAAGCCGGCGCCCAGGCCGAGATCAAAGCCAAGGTCCACGACATCGACGTGGAGATGCAGGAGACCCCGCGCTACAACCTCAGCTCCGCGACGACGACCAAGAGGGTCCCCGTCCCGCGCAAGTGGCTACAGGTCGACGTCGTCTTCGAAGCGGACTCCAGCAACACGAAGACGGATTTCATCGATTCCCTCCAGTTTAAGTACTTCCTCATTTTCGACACCCCCGACAAGGAGCTGCAGAAGAAGATCTTCGTCGCGACGATCGACCATGTGAACGTCCCCAAGGGCGAGAAGTTCTACTCCTCCGTCTACGTCTCGCCGACCTCCCTCGACCGCCTGTTCGGGGCCGGCAAAAGCCGGACCGTGAACGCCCGCGACGCCGCCATCGCGGTCGAGATCCACGCCGGGGGCGAGCTGGTCGGCGGGGACGCCACCGCGAAGAAGTCGTCCCGCTGGTGGCAGGGCAAGACGCGGACGCCCGTCACCGGCGTGGTGGTGAGCAAGACCAAGACCCCCTTCGCGCCGCTCTGGTTCGACATCTACGCCGAGGAGAAGGAGTAGCCGGCAGGCCGGGTCGCCCCGGGGGGACGTCAGCCGGCCCAGATGCGGCCGGGGGCTAGATTCCGCCACCGCCTGCGGCGGGTGGTGCGCGTACCCTGCGGCGCCCCCAAAAGCCCGCTTTACAAGCCGGCCCGGTGATGGCAACAAAGGGCGCGCATGCCCAAGGACACCAGCCTCGAGAAGATCCTGCTCATCGGTTCCGGCCCCATCGTCATCGGCCAGGGCTGCGAGTTCGACTACTCCGGCGTCCAGGCCTGCAAGGCGCTCAAGGAAGAGGGCTACAAGGTCGTGCTGGTGAACTCCAACCCGGCGACCATCATGACCGACCCGGAGTTCGCCGACCGCACCTACGTCGAGCCGATCACCCCCGAGGTCGTCGAGAAGATCATCGCCAAGGAGAAGCCCGACGCGCTACTGCCGACGCTCGGTGGCCAGACCGGCCTCAACACCGCGATGGAGCTGGTGCGCCGCGGCAGCCTCGAGAGGCTCGGGGTGAAGCTCATCGGCGCCAACGCCGAGGCCATCGAGAAGGGCGAGGACCGCCTGGCCTTCAAAGAGGCGATGATCAAGATCGGGCTCGACCTCCCGCAGTCGGGCGTCGCCCACAAGATGGACGAGGCGATGGACATCGCCGAGGACATCGCCGCCAAGACCGGGACCCGCTTCCCGCTCATCATCCGCCCGGCCTACACCCTCGGCGGCAGCGGCGGCGGCATCGCATACAACCGCGAGGAGTTCGAGGAGATCGTCGCCCGGGGCCTCGACATGTCGCCGGTCACCGAGGTGCTCATCGAGGAGTCGCTGCTCGGGTGGAAGGAGTTCGAGATGGAGGTCATGCGCGACCGCAACGACAACTGCGTGGTCATCTGCTCGATCGAGAACCTCGACCCGATGGGGGTGCACACCGGCGACTCCATCACCGTCGCCCCGGCGCAGACCCTCTCCGACAAGGAGTACCAGATCATGCGGGACGCCTCCTTCAAGGTCATCCGCGAGATCGGCGTCGAGACCGGCGGCTCGAACATCCAGTTCTCCACCTGCCCGCGCACCGGGCGGATGATCGTCATCGAGATGAACCCGCGCGTCTCGCGCTCGTCTGCCCTGGCCTCGAAGGCCACCGGCTTCCCGATCGCCAAGATCGCCGCCAAGCTGGCGGTCGGGTACACCCTCGACGAGCTGCCCAACGACATCACCCAGAAGACCCCGGCCAGCTTCGAACCCACCATCGACTACTGCGTGGTCAAGACCCCGCGCTTCACCTTCGAGAAGTTCCCCGCCGCCGACCCGACGCTGACCACCCAGATGAAGAGCGTCGGCGAGGCGATGGCGATCGGCCGGACCTTCAAGGAGGCGATGCAGAAGGCGCTGCGCTCGCTGGAGGTGGGCCGTTTCGGGTTCGCCGCCGACGGCAGGGCCAGGGGCGACGCGACCGGGGACCTCGACGAGATCCGCGAGAAGCTGGCGGTGCCAAACTCGGAGCGCATCTTCTATCTGCGCACCGCCTTCGCCGCCGGGATGTCGGTGGAGGAGGTCTTCGAACTGACCTCCATCGACCCCTGGTTCCTCCGCCAGCTAGAACAGATCTACCGGACCGAGGGGGAGATCGCGGGCGGGGGGATCCCGATGCGGCGCGCCAAGAAGCTCGGCTTCTCGGACCGGCAGCTCGCCCACATCACGGGCGGGGACGAGCTCGGGGTGCGCGCGGCGCGCAAGGCGGAGGGCGTCGTGCCGACCTACCGGCTCGTCGACACCTGCGCCGCCGAGTTCGAGGCCTTCACCCCCTACTACTACTCGACATACGGCGACGAGGACGAGTCGCGCGACAGCGGGCAGAGGAAGGTGATGATCCTCGGCGGCGGCCCGAACCGCATCGGCCAGGGGATCGAGTTCGACTACTGCTGCGTCCACGCGGCCTTCGCCCTCAAGGAGCTCGGGTTCGAGACCATCATGGTCAACTCGAACCCGGAGACGGTGTCCACCGACTACGACACCAGCGACAAGCTCTACTTCGAGCCGCTCACCCTCGAGGACGTGCTCAACGTCTACGACGGCGAACAGCCGTGGGGCACCATCGTCCAGTTCGGTGGCCAGACGCCGCTCAACCTCGCCGCCGACCTCGAGCAGGCCGGCGTCCCGGTCATCGGCACCTCCCCGAAGAGCATCGAGCTCGCGGAGGACCGCAAGTTCTTCTCGGCGCTGCTCGACAAGCTCGGCCTCAAACAGGCCGACGCCGGCACCGCCACCTCGGAGGACGAGGCGGTCGAGATCGCGGGGCGGATCACCTACCCGGTGCTGGTGCGCCCGAGCTTCGTGCTCGGCGGCAGGGCGATGATGATCGTCCACGACGACGACGAGCTGCGCGAGTACATGCGTTCGGCGGTCGAGGCCAGCCCGGAGCGCCCGGTGCTCGTCGACCGCTTCCTGGAGGACGCCACGGAGGTCGATGTCGACGTCATCTCCGACGGCGAGATCTCGGTGGTGGGCGCCATCATGGAGCACATCGAACAGGCCGGCATCCACTCCGGGGACAGCGCCTGCGTGATCCCCCCCTTCACCCTGGACGACGCCATCAAGGGGGAGATCAAGGCCGCGGCCAAGGCGCTGGCGGAGGGGCTCGAGGTGCGCGGCCTGATGAACATCCAGTTCGCGGTCAAGGACGGCGAGCTGTTCGTCATCGAGGTCAACCCGCGCGCCTCGCGCACGGTGCCCTTCGTCTCCAAGGCCATCGGTGTCCCGCTCGCCAAGCTGGCCGCCAAGGTCATGGCGGGCGAGAAGCTGGCGGACCTCGGCTTCACCGAGGAGGTGGTGCCGGAGCACTACTCCGTGAAGGAGGCGGTGTTCCCGTTCGTAAAGTTCCCGGGCACCGATATCGTGCTCGGCCCCGAGATGAAAGCGACCGGCGAGGTGATGGGCATCGACACCGACCTCGGCATGGCCTACGCGAAGTCGCAGATGGCCGCGTCCGCCGCCCTGCCGATGGGCGGCAACGTCTTCATCAGCGTCAAGGACAGCGACAAGCCCAAGGTCCTGCCCATCGCCCAGAGCTACCACGAGCTCGGGTTCAAGATCTTCTCCACCGCCGGCACCGCCAAGGTCCTGGACGCGGCCGGCATCCCGGTCACCGAGCTCTTCAAACTGGCCGAGAAGCGCCGGCCGAACGTGCTGGACATGATCAAGAACGGCGAGGTCGATTTCATCATCAACACCCCGAGCGCCGACCGCACGCCGCGCAAGGACGAGGTGACGATCCGCAGCACCGCCGTCGCGAACGCGATCCCGGTGATGACCAACCTGCGCGCCTCCGAGGCCGCCGCCAGCGCGATCCGCTCGCTACAATCGAGCGAGCTCGACGTGCGCCCGCTGCAGGACTACCACGCCTGATTGCGCGCTACGCGCGCGGAGATCGGAGATAGAAGTTCGGATATCGGGTGAAGCCGCCCCGTGCCCAGGGTCAGCCCCTTCTATCTCCCATATCCGCGCGCCCGTAAGGGCGCGCAATCAGGGCGCCGGGGTGTGGGTGATCTTGACGCGCAGGTATTTCAGCGGATCTGCACCGGGCAGGGGACCGAGCACACGGAAGGTGACGATGTTGACGTTGGGCGGGTTGTCCGGTGCGGGCGTCACGCTGTCGCGCAACAGGCCGCCGGCGAGGTCCGCGGCCGAGCGCCAGGTCACCAGGTCGGTCGAGCACTGCACCTCGTAGAGGTAGGTGTCGCCGAGCGGGTCAGTCCAGCTATAGGTCTGGTTGGCGCCGTCGAACGTCGCCGCGCTCGGAACCCGGAACAGGATCGACAGGTGGTTCGTCGGCGGCACGCCGGGGACCGTGGTGGTGCCGACCACAGGCAGGCCGAAGGCCGGCGATGTCGGCGTCAGCGGGTCCGTGACGAAGGCGGTCTCCAGCAGGTTGATGATGCTGTCGAGGTCGTTGTCCCCGGTCGGCACAAGCGGCGGCCCCGACTTCACCGTCAGGTTGAAGGTCTGCGTCTCGGTTGAGAAACTATGCTCGTAGACGATGGTGACCGGGAAGACGCCGGCGTCACCCGGGGTGGGGGTGCCGGTCAGCTCACCGGTGGTCGGGTTGATCGACAGCCAGGCGGGCGCGCCGGCCTGCAGGGAATAGGTCGGGACCGCGGTCAGGTCGGCGGCGATCACATCGTTCCGGACGGTGAGGTTGGCGGTGTTGTTGATGGCACCGGGCGTCACCCCCGGCGTCCCCACCGGCGGCGGCAGCGCGGTGCCCGGCGGCACGGGGGCGGCGGTGCCCACGAACCAGTTCCCCGGGTCGTCGAAGCCATCGATCGTCGCGGCGTAAGAGTGGGCGGCGGTCGAGTCCGGCATCGGGCCGACGGCGGTGAAGAGCGAGTCCCCGTTGAACGACAGGCCGTCGATGTTGCGGCAGAACTCGTCCTGGATCACCACGTACCCCGGGTCGAAGTTGCTATACGCCCCCCAGCCGTCACCGTTGTCCGGCAGCTTGATGAGGGCGGTGTTGTTGGAGCTGACGATCATCACCCCGTCGCTAGGGTCGAGGTCCTCCGGCGGCAACACCGCATCGCGGTGGTCGCCGTTGTAGAAGACGATCAGCGTTCCGGGCGGGATCGCCGACCAGACCTCGTGCTGGGTCAGCATCGGGTCGAAGGTGACGATGTCGTTGGAGAGGTGGTAGCCGCGCATGTCGACGCCGACGGCGACCATGAACTCGACCCACTCGCTGCTCACGTCGATCCCAAGGGTGCCTTGGCTGAACTCGTTGAGGAGCAGGAACGGGGGGAAGTTCCCGGGCGGCACGTTGTTGAGCCAGAGGTCCGCGCCGTAGCTGTAGGCCTCACCGGCGCAGGCGATGGTGACCGGGGTCGAGTTGACGATCACCTGCGAGGTGATGAACAGGGTGCCCTCCTGGAAGGAGTCGCGCGGGCGGAGCTGTGCGCGGTAGACCGTCCCCGACCGGGTGGCGCTCGCCGGGAGGGTGAGGGTGCCGCTGAACCGGCAGACGCCGCCGGCGGGGTTGACGGGGAGCACCGGGAGGGGGTCCGGCGGAACCTCGGTCAGCCCGAGGACGGTGATCTCGTAGCCGAAGGTGTTCGTGTTCCCGCTGTCGTCGGTGACGGTGAGGGTGACGGTCCGGTCGATGGGGGTGGTGAAGGTGTGGGAGGGGTTCTGTTCGGTGCTGGTGTTGCCGTCCCCGAAGTCCCAGAACCAGGAGACGATCGTGCCCCCTGGCGCGACGGACCTGTCGGCGAACTGTGCGGCCTGCAGCATCCGCGGCGTCACCGGCTCCACGACGAAGTTCGCCACCGGATCGAAACTACAGGTGCCGGTGACAGCCCCTGACATGCCTGGCATGTTTACCCAGGTCGTCCCGTCCGGGTGCAGCTCCTGCCACTGGAAGTCGATGGTGGGCTCGTTGAAGTCCGGGTCGTTCACCACGATGTTGGTGATGATGAGGTCCTGGTCGTCGGTGGTCATGCGCGGGTTCAGGACGGTCGGGGCCCCGCTGGCAACGATGTCGGCGTTGGTGATCGTCGGCACGGTGTTGGCGGGGGTGCCATAGAGGTTCAACTCGACGGACCGCAAGACGCGGCCACCGGCGTTGCCGACATCGACCCGCCAGCGCCCCTGCTCCGCTCCCTCAGCAGACATCTGACCCCAGTGGCCGACCGACGACATCGTCCACACCTGTGGCAACGCGACGCCGGAAGCGCCGGGTGAAAGCCGGCTGAAATACTCGCCCGGGCCCCAGGGGCGCAAGGGACAAATGAGGTTGACGTCAGCCGGGGTGGCGGTCGAGCCGTCCGCCCAGGTGAGGGTCACCGTGGCGTGCTCCACCCGGGTGTTCGGCCGTTCGCTGAAATCGAAAACGAATTCGGTGAAGCCGCCGCCGATCGCAGTGTTGGTGGCCTGCCTACCGGTGACCGTGACTACCGTGCTCGGCAGGCGCGACCAGATCTCCGCCAGCCGGACCGCCTCGGCGGCGTTGACCAGGCCATAGCCCGTCTGCTCGCTGTAGTCCCAGGAGTAACCGTCAACGTTGAGCGGGCCGAGGATGGGGTCGTTGGCGACCGTCGGCGAGACCACCCCTCCGTTGGGGGTCCCCCCGGGGGAGAGGCCGGTGACGCCGGTCGCCATGAGGATCTCCTGGACGTCGCGCGAACTCAGATCCGGCCGGGCCTCCAGCATCAACGCGATGACGCCGGACACGAACGGGACGGCGTACGAGGTGCCCTCGAGCCCGGTGTCGACATAGGAGTTGTTGAGGTCGGTGCTGACCAGCTGGCCGCCGTCCCCGTCGGCGGAGAGGCCGGCGCAGGTGTGGCAGGCCCCGGTCTCGTTGAAGCTGGCGGGGGCACCGCGGGGGTTGATAGCGGCCACCGAAAGGGTGTTGGTGTGGTTGGCGTAGCCGTCGAAGTTGGCGTCGTCGGAGCCGCCGCCGTTGCCGCCGGCGAAGACGTAGATCTGCCGTCGATCCAACGCGATGGCGGCCAGCGGCCCAGGGCCGGTCGCTATCGGCGCGTTGTCCGGAGCCCCCCAGGCATCGTTGTGCACATCGACGATGCCGCGCCGGTAATCCAGAGCCTGCTGCTCGATGTCGTCGTCGTCGAAGAGGTCGAGGAAGCTGATACCCATCAGGTCGCAGCGCGGGGCGATACCGGTGAGCCCCTTGCGGTTACCCCCCTCGGCGCCGACGATCCCGCCGACGTTGGTGCCGTGCTGGCCGCCGCTCGGGTCGCCATCATCGTTGACCAGGTCGGCGTGGCTCACGCCGAAGGTGTTGCGGGTCAGGTCCTCGTGGTCGATGTCGAGCCCGTCGTCGGCGATGGCGACTTGGACGCCGCGGCCGAGGTAGACCCGGCTGAGGAAAGGATCGCCGATCGGCGGGATGAGCCGCCGCGCGTTCTCCCACACCGCGCGCACGTTGATGTGGACGGCCCAGCCGTCGTTTCCATCCGTGTCCGGCGGCGGGTCGAGGTATCCCTGGAAGCGGCCGGGGGAGCCCGGACCGTAGTAGGGGTCGTTGGGGAAAAAGGGGATGCTGGCGGTGTCGTCACAGATCTTCATCTGGTGTGGGATGCCGAGGACGACGTGGGCGGACTCCACCGACGGGTGGCCGGCGACCTCTCTGGCGAGGTGGATCGCCTCAAGCACGCCAACCGCCGAGTAGACGGTCCAGCCGCTGCTCTCACGGATCTCGCCGCGCAGGTGCTCAAGCCCGAACTGGTCGGCGACCAGACCGGCGTTCGCCATGTCGCGCGCGCCCTCCCTGAGCTGAACCGCGACTTTGCGGGTGATCATCCGCGCCGCTGTTGGCTCGCCGACCCACTGCGAGGGGTAAGCGACCAGACCGCGGACTTCGGGGTCGACCAGCTGCTCCTCGCCCTTCACGTAAGCCGCCAGCGCCGCGTTGCTGGGCAGCTCCGGAAACTCGCGCAACTGGCTACCCTGCCCAATGGGTTTGACGACGATCTTGTCCCGGGCGATCACGAACCCCATCTCCGACATCCCGTTGCGCAGCACGATCTCCCCCTCCGGCAGGGTGAGTTCTGGGGACGAGCCAGGCTGTGAGCCTCCAGCGGGGATGCCCTGTGAGGCGGTGGAGAGTCCGAAACCCGCGAAAACGGTGGCCAGGAACATCCGGGGAGA
>JANQMB010000345.1 GCA_028280355.1 Verrucomicrobiales bacterium | reverse complement strand
TCTTCACCTCATCTTCGCCGACGATGTAGCGGTACATCGGCTTCTCCTTAAAGCCCATCCCGTCGGGCTTCGGCCAGTAGACCGAGATCTCGCGCGCCCCCGGATCCCAGTGACACTTGAACACGGCGGTGGTGACGCGGTCGGCGCTCGCGCGCCGTATCCCGATCTTCCGGATGTATCCGCCCTTCTTGTAGTACTCGTAGATCGTCTTCTCTGGGTGGTCGCTGGCGGTGGAAATCAGCACCCCGTCCTGGATGCTCATGGTCATGACACCATAGCTTATCTCCTCGCCCCCCGGGGCGACGACGACGATCTCCCACCTGCCCGCGAGGCTCTCGAGCATCTCGCGGGCCTCCGCCTCGGTGTTCTCCCCCCCGGAGACAGGGACGGCGAGGGTGACCAACGCCAACGCGATGATACCATAGACCCCCATCATCCCCGGCCAACGGCGGCGGCAATTCAGATTCCCAGAGCCTAACCGCCCCAACTCGAGGCCGCGGGGCGAACCTGCACCTGGACGGTTGGAGGTCGGCTGCATACGCCCGTCCGCGCCTACTCGGCAGATGGATGGACTCGGTCCAGCCATCGGTGAAATCCCCCCCACTGCAGTTTCTTGGGCGCGTTGCGAAACTCGGGATGTTCTTCGAGGAACTTCAGATACATCGCGCTCGGGGGCTCCTCTTCGGCGGGCCCGTCCCCGCCGCTCCTCCAGAACCGGATCAAGGTGACACACATGCTCCAGCCGAGAAGAAACGGCAGAGCGCCAAGGATCGGGGGAAGCTGGAAATTGGCTGCCGACCCAGCGAATAGCCCGATCGCACCCAGCACCAGGAATACTGCACCGACGGGTATCGATAGAACTGCGGCGATCTTGTCGAATCTGGTCATTTGATCTCCTGGTCGGGTTTCTGGAACCAGCCACCCGCCGGCCTGCGCCCCGAAGGACAAGTGGCGGGAGGATCATATGTTGGCCTCATCTGATCGTTAGCTTGGGTATTGGAGAATGGCGATATCCCGGCCTCCCGCCAAAGCCAACCCGATGCCAACGAGGCAGCCGAGGGCAAACAGGAGGCGGCGCCCGGTGGTGCGGTAGGCGTCCTCGGCGTCCCGTCCGGCGACCCAGAATTCGATCACATATGCGAGCGAGTAACATATGTTCGCCCCGACAGCCGCAAAGCAGAATAGCGCGGCCACCATGGGGTAACCGAACTGTCTCTGGTCGCCGATCCCGATAGCGATTCCCGCGGCGAACATATATGCGAATACCGAGGGTGGAACCAAGATGAGGTTCCAGACGATCCGCCTGCGCTCCCAGTAGCGAATCGCTTCCCTCCTGTAGTCGGCAAATTCCATAGTGCGGCGATCGTCTCGAACCCGTTGGGCCAATAGTCTATTGGAAGAACCCCCGCATGTCACGCGACGGCGCCTACCGCCCGACCGACACCTTCCCCACCTCGACGATGTCCTCCTCCTCGCGGAGGCGCAGCGTGATCGACTTCGCCTCCTCCCCCGACCTCCCGTAACCGGTGAAGATCTCGGCCTGGATGGTGGTGGCCCCCGCGAGCGTCTGCTGGCTGTTCCCGTAGTAGTGCGCCTTCACCACATACTCCCCGGGCAACGCGTCCCGGATCACGAACTCCTCCGGCCCGTACCCCTGGGTGTAGTCCTCCGACATCCTGCCGCCGGTCAGCGTGCGGTCGTGGTCGTATTTGCAGACCTCGCCGCTGGAGTCGATCACCCACAGGTCGATGTCGGTGTTGTCCGCGTCCCAGGTCAACACCACCCGCAGGTCGACGGGCATCGGGGAACCCGACAGGCGCGCGTCCATCCCCTCGGGCCTGGCCTCCGCGCCGGCGACCTCGATCAGCCGGTTGAGCTCCACCAGCGCGATCTGGTCGATGCCGTCGAACCGGTCGTCCCATGGCCTGCGCACCACCTCCCACAGCAGCTCGGCCGCCCGCTTGTTGTCGCCGAGCGCCTCCTTCGCGCGCGCAAGGTCGCGGTAGGACTGCGGCTCCTCGCCGCGGATCTCCAACACCTCTTCGAACACCGAGGCGGCCAGCGCCGCCTCGCCGATCTGCAGCAGCCGGTGGCCGAGGATGCGCAGCAGCGGGGCGCTCTCGAGCTCCATCTCGGCGATGTTGGAGAGGGCGCGCAGCGCCAGGTCCCGGCGCCCGCTCTCCAAGAAGTGGTCCGCCACATCTAGGAAGAACGCCGAGCTATCCTCGTTCTTTCGGCGCGCCTTCAGGTAGACCCGATACACGTCGTCCCCTTCCGCGCGCCGCATCTCTTTGAGATACGGCGTATCCGGATCCCACTTCTTCAGGGCGATGCCACCAGCCGCAGGACGTCCGTCGCCATCGGTCTTCGTAAGCCGCCCCCCAAAAACCGTATGCACGTCGGGGATGTCGCCCCCGTTCGACGAGAGGCCCGCCGAGGGCGCCGCAGCGTTCGCCGGTTGCGGGATCTCGGGCGGATCGTATTCTGCGCCGTCGCCCGCCGAGAACGCGTCGTCGATCCCACGCCCCTCTTCAGACAGGGCGGCGCGCAAGGCCTCCTGCGGCTCGGCCTCTGCAGAGAAAAACGCACTCCCGAAAGCCACCCTCTCGGCGTGACGATCCGCGCCGAACAGGTCCCCTTCCCCATCCTCGTTGGCGTTCGCCCGCTGGTAGTCCGGATAGCGCTTGTCGTGATCTTGGGAGAACGCCAGTAGCTTGCCATTGAGCGCCCCGAGCTCCTTCTCCCATTCGGCCCGCGCGCCCCCATCGTCGCCGAGCACCTCCCCCCGCTTGGCGAGAGCCTCCACCTCGGCGAGCATCCGCTCGGCCGGCTCGAGCGACTCCGCCACCACCTTGCGCTTCTTGAACAACCGGATCCCGGTCGCCTTCACCAGCGCGCGCGCGCGCATGACCTCGAACTTCGCCGCGGCCAGGGTCGCCGCCTCCAGCCCCGGGAACTCCTCGTTGTACCACTTCTTCCTCTCCTCGAAACGCTCCGCCACCGCGTCCAGGTGTTCGCGCAGCGGCGCCTCCTCCGCCAGCTCGGCGGCCTCGATGCGCTCGAAATACTCCTCCCGCAGCTCCTCCGGCGGGACGACGCGGTACCGGAGGTAGTCCTCGAGCGAATCCAGCACGATGAGCGAGGTGCCGCGCGTCACGATGCCGTGCTCCTTCGCCACCGCGACCACCACCTCCTCGTTGTCCGCGTAGTCCAGGCTCAGCTCGGCGATCTTCGCCTCCGCCCACAGGCGGCGCGCGCGCGGGGTCGCGATGCCACCGTCCCCGCCGATCACCACCGTCTTGCTCTCGACCACCCGGTCGCCGTATCCGAAGTTCAGCGTCAGCTCGACCTCCCCTTCGCCCTCGGCGATCCCCGACAGGACGAGGCTCCCGCCCTCCGGCGAGGCGCCCCGCCGCGGGAAGAACTCCCCCACCCGGCCATCGCCGCCCTCGGCGCCGAGGAAGATCAGACGCTCGCCCATCAGCCTGTCCACCACCGCCACCGGATCCTTCACCCCCACCAGGTTCACATAGCGGCCACCGCTGCGGCGCGCCAGCCCCCGCAGGTAGGCGTGGTCGGCCGCCGGCGAGGAGCTGATGGCGACGACGGGCTTATCCCCCAACTTCATCTCCCCGCCCCCGAAAGTCGCCAGGCCGTCGCTCACGAAAACGAACCCGTCACAGGGGTAGTCGCCCAAGTCGATCGCCCCCAGGCCGGTGCCGCCGTCAGGCCGAGCCGCCTCCAGGCGCTCGCGCAAGCCCGACCAGTCCCCACCCTTCACCGCGAAGGCCTCGGCCTCCCCCGGGCGGTCGCGGAACACCACCAGGCTGACCTCGACATCGCCCAGCTTCTGGAAATAGCCCCCCAACAGCTCGAGCTCGGCCTCCACGTCGCGCCCGCCGGACGAACCCGACGCGTCCCAGAGCAGGCAGAGCTTCCCCGGCTTGGGCTTCTCCCTCTCACCCGCGGCGACCGGCACCACGGTCCGGAAATAGGTCTTGCCACCCTTTCGCCCCTCCTCCCGGTGGACGACGGTCTGCACCCCACCGGGCTCCGCCTTGCCGACCTCAAAACGGAGCACCCCGTCGGCGACGAAGTCCGCGCGGCCGACGAGCGCCCGGTGCACGCCCCCATCCACCTTCACTGGGGCGCCCTCCAACAGGCCGCCCTCGAAGGTCACCGCCCCACCCGGTCCGGCGGCGATGCGGACGCTGGCGCTGAAGTCGTCGATCGGCTCCCCGAAGGCCAGCGGCAACGAATAGACGAACCCTCCCCCGGTATCGCGCAGCGTCCCCTCGTAGCCGACCACGATCCGCTTCTCCCCCTTCGGTGGGATCGGGTAGACCCGCGAGCGGAAGTTGTTGCCCTTGGTCATCTCCAACAGGCCCGGGTCGACCTGGCTGCGCACGATCGACTCGAACACCTGGCGCCCCTTGGCCTTCTCGACCACCACCCCCTCGCGCAGGGTCTCGATGCCGCCCATGCTCATCGCGAACCGGCTCACGCTCTCGCCGTCGCCGAGCGGGAACACCAGCTCGCCTTCGAGCACGCGGTCGAGGTCGTTGCGGAAGGTCATCGTCAGCGTCGTCGTCGCCAGGTTCCCGAGCACCTCGACGTCGATCTCCAACCCGCTCATGCGCAGCGGCTCCCGCTCCGCCTTTTCCTTGCCCGGCACGAGCAGTTGCGGCACCCGGGAATCGTTTGCCCCGAGACCGGCCCCGGCCATCGCCGCCAAAACCGAAATCGCTGTTCCAAATCGAATAATTGCTCTCATGGCTATGCCCTTTCTCGTTAGAATAACCGGTTGGGTTCTGCCCCCGGAGATTAGACGCACGATAAAAGGGAACGTTAGAACTTCTGCGATCCTGTCACCTCCCCGACCGCGATTTCTCCTAAGATCCGGCCCCGGCGCCCCGTTCCGTCAGCATGAGACGACGGAAATTCACCCTCACCGCGCTCGGCGCCGGCATGGCGGCGCCCTTCGCCCTCGGGGATCAGAAGGAGGCGACATCACCCGCGCTCCGCGCTGCGAACGACGACGAATATCGCGAGGCGATCCGCAAGACCGCCGCCATGGTGTCCGATACGAAAGCGCAGGCGCTCGCCACCAAGCACGGCCTCGACATTCTCAACGTCACCTGGGAGGACACCGGCCGCTTCAAGGAGTCCGCGGTCGGGCCGAACATCAGCGACATGACCATCCAGGTCGCGTCGCCTCCGTGGGGCAAAGGGAAGGCCCAGGAGGTCACCTGTATGCCGGTGGTCCGGCACCCGAACTTCTCCGACAAGAGCTGCGACCTCGACCCGCGCGACTTCACCCTGCTCGTCGGTAACCAGAAGGGCGGCGCCTTGAAACGGATATCGCTCTACGAGTTCCTCGAGCACCCGACCCGCTACCTGCACGACCCGGAGTCGTGGAAGACGAAGAAGGAGAAGTCCCTGCTCTGCGACCGCGACGGCAAGGTCCTCGTCAGCGCCCAGGCCTGCTTCCTGCCCGTCCCGAAGAAGGGGAAGGCCACCTTCAACCCGGTGCTGTTCAACTACCAGTCCTACGAGGGCGACCCGGCGGTGCTCACCGTGCTCTCCACCCGAGAGGGCACCAGCGTCACGGTGATCGACAACACCCGCGACGCCTTCGACACCGGCAGCGTCTGGGGCCAGCGGCTCTTCCACAACGAGGACGGCCAGCGCGCCAGCCTCACCGGCACCCGGGAGAGCGAGTTCCTGGCCGCGGAACCCGGCAAGACCGAGACCCCGAAAGTCGGCGGCGAGCACAGCCCCGGCGAGGCCGAGACCGGCCTCAACATGGTGCTGCTCATCCAGATCCCGCTGAAGCAGAAGAACCCGATGCCCCTCGCCTTCGGTGGTGGTTTCGCCGAGCTCCAAGCCGCGGACGGCGCCGACCCCTTCGTCGCCGAAGACGAGGCCGATGTCGAGAATGCCGTCATCGGCCACGGCGACCTGGAGGGGCCCTTCACGGAGATCGACGGGCTCGGGATCGAGCGCGACCCGAAGTTCCCGGTGCGGGTGACCGTGCAATTCTACAAGGCCACCTCCAATGGCATCGTCGGCGAGGAGGACATGCGCCAGATCGCCGCGCAGATCGACCGGGTCTACAAGAAGAGCGACTACGTCGGCAGCCTGGTAACCGGCGGCGCGACGGCGCGGGTCACCGAATACGAGGGCGCCAAGATCCAGCCCCCCGGCTGGTGGGAGGGCTTCTGGCAGCGTCACGAGGCGAACACCGGCGACACCCGCGAAGAGGCAATCGCCAAACTGGTAAAACTCCTCGGCAAGAACTACCCCGAACAACCGGTCTGCGAACTCTACCTGCGCGACCTGCTCAAGGGCTAGTCCACCCCATCTCCTATATCCCATCTCCCATCTCCGCCGCCGCAGGCGGCCTCACCCCCTCAGCCTCTCCAGCCGCAGCCGGTCGCGATCGTCGAACAGCCGCCGCACCGTCAGACGCACCGCGATCAGCATGCCGAAACCGCAGCCCGCCGCGATCAGCAGCCAGATCAAGATCTGGTAACGCACCGCGTCAGCGGGCGAGTTGCCCGCGAGGATCTGGCCGGTCATCATCCCCGGCAGGCTGACCACCCCGGCCACCGCCATCGCGTTGATCACCGGGATCAGCCCCGAGCGCAACGCGTCGCGCGCCATGTCGCCGACCGCCTCCCGCGCCGGCTCGCCGCCCAGCAGGCGCGCCTCGATCACCTCCCGCCCGTCCCAGGCCGCCGACGTCAGGCGGTCGATGCTCAACGCCACCCCGGTCATCGTGTTGCCCAACAGCATCCCGAGGACGGGGATCGCGTAGCGCGGCTCCCACCACGGGTCGGCGCGCACCACCGCCGCCAACCCGAACAGCGACACCGCGAATGACGAGACGAACATCGCCCCGGTGCCGATCCCGAAGCCCCACGCGCCGCACAGCCGGCGCTTCTGCCTCGCCGTCACCTCGCGGCCGGCCACGGCCAACATGACCAACGCCATCGCCGCCACCGCCCACGGGTTGCCGCTCTTGAAGAGCACCTCCAGCACCAGCCCGATCAACGACAGCTGCACCGCCATGCGCACCACCGCCACCAGCAACGGCCGCGCCACCCCCAGGCGCGCGGCGATCGTGCACGCCGCCAGCACCACCACCAGACCCCCAGCCAGGGCCAGCTCCCAGAGTTCCAGCTCGATGATCGTCATCGCCCGCCCCCCTCCTCATGCAGTTTCCGGTCCGCCATGCGCATTCGGCGATCCGCCACCCGCCGCAGCTGCCCCGCGCTGTGCCCCACCCAGAGCACCGGCGCCGAGCGCTGCTCCCGGTAGCGCGCCACCACCTCCTCCACCCGCTCGGCCGAACGCCCGTCGAGGTTCGCGGTCGGCTCGTCCAACAACAGGGCCTCCGGCCGGCGCGCCAACAGCCTGGCCAAGGCGAGGCGCTGGCGCTCTCCGGCAGAGAGCCGCCGCACCTCCCAGCCCAGCACCTCGGCGCCCGGCAGGCCGAGCTTCTCCAGCAGACCCTCGTCCACCCCCGCGGGGAAATGCGGCCGCACCTCGTCGAACCACCAGCGCGACTCCGCGGGCAACATCCCCACCCGCCGCCGCCACTCGGGGGCGGACATCCCCGAGCGGGCCTCCCCCCCCAGCGACACCTCGCCCTGATGCGAGTCCAGATCCACGATCGCCCGCAGGAGCAGCGATTTCCCCGAGCCCGACTCCCCAGCCAGCCCCACACATTCGCCGGAGCCGACGACGAAACTGGCCGGCTCCCAATCCAGGAAACGCAATGCGGAAACGCGCAGCTCGGCCATCCCGGCCACCATAGAGGGGATCCCACCCCGCGAAAGCCCCAGGGGAGGGCGTTTCCACCCCCCACCGGGGCGGCATCCCCCCTTGCCCCACCACCCAG
>JANQMB010000324.1 GCA_028280355.1 Verrucomicrobiales bacterium | reverse complement strand
TAAGTTGGAAATATCATCGGCGAGCGCGGCCGGGTCGGCCCGGCCGCGGTAGATGGCGCACAGGCGGGCGCCGGGGTCGATCAGGAAGGACAGCGGGGTGGGGGCGGGCCGGCCGGCGATGTCGAAGAGGTGGTCGTGGGCGAGCTGCATCAGGCGCAGGCGACCGGGGTCCTCCGCCGCGAGGGCCTCGACGCGGACGATCTGCAGGGCGACGCCCGGCGGTGGCTCGGCCGCCCAGTCGGCCAGCTGGGCGGCACAGTCGGGGCAGCTTTCGCTGGTCAGCGCGACAAGCATCGGCCGCCCCGCGGAGCCCGCCGGGCGTCCGAAGACGGTGGCGACGGGCAGGCGCTGGGCGAGGAAGGTGCGGTCCGGGGGGGGAGGTTCCCCCGGGCGCCGGGGGTGGTCCACCGTGGTTGGCAGGGGCGCTTTCTCGGGCGCTGCCCCCTGGCGGACGAGAAAGGAGCCGGGGCCGGGAACGGCGATCGTCTGCGGTGCTCCGCCGGGCCAATGGACCACCAACTTTTCGATCTCGGCGCCAGTGCCGAGGCCGAAATGCAGGGTCTTGGAGGATTGCGCGAGGAAGCCGGAGCCGGCGGTCACCTCCCGAGCCTGTGGCGGCTGCCCCTTGAGATAGAGCACCGCGCGGGTGCCGATTGCGTCGCGGTTGCAGTCCGTGCCGACCAGCCGCAGGCCCAGGCCGCGCCCTCCAGAGGGGTTGTCGTTCTGGAAATAGCGCAGGACGGGGCCGCCCCGGTTGCTCACCCAGAGGTCGGGGTCGCCGTCGGCGTCCCAGTCGGTGAAGCAGGCGGCGCGGCCGT
Organism: Verrucomicrobiales bacterium; assembly: GCA_028280355.1. Lineage (GTDB taxonomy): Bacteria > Verrucomicrobiota > Verrucomicrobiia > Verrucomicrobiales > DEV007 > JANQMB01. The sequence goes on along the minus strand of JANQMB010000324.1, from coordinate 24,980 downwards.
CGTCGGGCAGGTCGAGGCCGCTGACCCCGGAGATGTCGGTGAATGTCCGGCCCGCCTCGTTGCGCAGGGTGACGTGGCGCTCCCGGCCGGAGAACGACTCGCCGCGCCGCACCGCGGCCTGCAGTTCGCGAGCGGGGTCGGAGGCCTCGAGGCCGGGGTTGATCCCGGAGTCGCCGAGCGGCACGACCTGCCGCCAGAAGAAGCTTCACAAGTCGTCCTTCTGCGGGCCGGTGATGTAGCCGTTGGCGACGAAGAGGTCCTCCCAGCCGTCGTTGTCGAGGTCGGCGAACAGGCTGCTCCACGCCCAGCGCCCCATCTCCGTCGCGCCGCCGATCTCGGCGAAGGTCCCGTCGCGGCGCTGGCGCAGCAGGGTGTTGCCCTTCGCGAAACGCCGGTATACCGCCAGCAGCCCGTCGGGGGCGCCGGCGAGGAAGGGCGCCTGGGCGGTGACGCGGTGGCCGGCGTTGGAGAACATGTTGCCGACGTAGAGGTCGGTCCGCCCGTCGCGGTCGAAGTCGCCCCAGGCCGCCGACATGCCGGCCCCGTAGTCCTGCGCGCCGAGCCCCGCGGCGACCTCGGCGAAAGTCCCGCCGTCGTTGCGGTAGAGCTGGTTCGGTCCGTAGTCGTTGGCGACATAGAGGTCGGGGTCGCCGTCGCGGTCGAAGTCGCCCCAGGCCGCGGCGAGGCTGTGCCGGCCGTCGTCCTCCGCGAGGCCGCTGCGGGCGGTCGCCTCGGAGAACGACCAGCCGCCGTCGCCCCGGAACAGCTGGTTGTGCCCGCCGTCGCGCGCGTCGTGGAAGCGGAAGGCCCCGGCCTCCTCGCCGGGGAGGCGGTCGCCGAGCGCGAAGGTGACGTAGAGGTCGAGGTGGCCGTCGAGGTCGTAGTCGGCCGCGGCCAGGGCATGGCAGTCGGAGCTGTCGGTGCGCAGCGTGCCGCGCGGGGAGAACTTCGCGGCGCCATCGTTCTCCAACAAGACAATACCCGCCGGGGTGGCGAGCGCGAGATCCTGGTCGCCGTCGTTGTCGAGGTCGACGAAGAGGGCGGCGCTGGTGTGGTCGAGGATGTCGGCGCCGGCGTCGTCGGGGGCTTCCGCCACCGTGCCGTCGGGGAGGTGGAGGAGCAGCCGGTTGGGCAGGCCGCCGGGCTGGCAGACGTAGAGGTCGTCGCGCCCGTCGCCGTCGGCGTCGCCCAGCGCCATGCCGTTGCGGATGAAGGCGTCGATGCCGTGTGCCGCCTCGACGCGGGCGAGCCAGTGGTCGAGGCCGCGGGCGAGGTGGTGGTGGAAGGCGGGTTCGCCCCCGATCACCTCCCCGGTGCGCTCGCTGAACCAGGGGGCTGGGGAGGTGGCGACCTGGGGGGCGTCGCCGGGCGTGCAGGATTCGAGTTCCGGTGCCCCCCCGTCCGCCGGTAGGCTCCAGCTGGCGTGGAGCGTCGATACCACGGCTCGCCAGCCGCCGCCGGCGAGCTGCGCCTTGCACTCGATGCTGGCGGCGGTGGTGAAGGTCGACTCCCGGTTGGCGATGTCGAAGATGTGCACCTCGCTGTGGCGGGTCGGCCCGACCGAGCCCGCGAAGGGGGCGGCGAATGCCTCCAGCTCCGGCAGCGGCGCATCGCCCGCGACGATCTGGCGGGCGATACCCTTCAGGACCCCCTCGGCGGCCATCGCCCGCCGCTCGCTCTCGGCGAGGTCGACGCCGGCTGCTGTGGGTTCCCCGGGTGTCCTCTCCTGCGGGGGGGCGGGGGCTCGTTCCCCACAGGCGACGAGGCAGGCCGCCAGGCAGGCGGTCGCGATCGCGGTGGGGGACTGGAGGGACGGGCGCACCGTTGGAAGAGATAACGCGGGCTTCCCCGCTTTGCTAGGGGCCGCGCGCGTTTGCCGGAGCTTGCACCCGCGGCGCCCCCCCCGCTAGGCTTGCGCCGTGTCTGAATGGCGTTACCAGCTCGACTCCGACGCGGTCCTGCGGACGATCCGCAAGCTGCGCGACCGGATCGGCGACCGGTTCCCCGGCTCCGGGTTGGGGGGGCAGGCGACGGAGCTGGTGCGGATCGCCGAGCGCACCAGGGAGCGCGTCGATTGGATCTCGCGGCCGATCTGGGCGCTGCGGGTGGTCACCTATGCGCTGGTGGCCCTGCTGGCCGCCGGGGTGGTGTTCATCATCATGTCGGTGCGCGCCGCGCCGGAGGGCTGGAGCCTGAAGGACGTCCTCGAGATGATCGACTCGGGCCTCAACGACCTGGTGATGACGGGGCTCGGCATCTTTTTCCTGATCACCTTCGAGACCCGCATCAAACGCCGCCGCGCCCTGCACGCGATCCACGAGCTGCGCTCGATCGCGCACGTCATCGACATGCACCAGCTGACCAAGGACCCGGACCGCGTCCTGCGCGACCGCAACGACACGGAACATTCGCCGAAGAGCACGATGTCGGCCTTCCAGCTGCGGCGCTACCTCGACTACTGCTCGGAGATGCTGTCGCTGACCAGCAAGATCGCCTCCTCCTACCTGCAGAACTTCGACGACCCGGTGGCGGTGGCGGCGGTGAACGAGATCGAGGACCTGACCACCGGCCTGTCGCGCAAGATCTGGCAGAAGATCATGATCCTGCAGAGCATGGGCGACCGGTGAGCGCGGTGCGGGGCGGATGCGTGCGCCTCATGCGGGCCGGGACAGGGTGCTGACCAGGTGCCGCAGCTCGGCGTCGAGGTCGGCCGGGTTCTCCAAGGTCGCCGCGATCTCGGCGCGCACCTTCTTGCGCAACCGCTCGCGCAGGCGGTGGACGGCGACTTTGGTGGCGGTGGCGGAGAGGCCGAGGGCGGCGCCGGCGTCGGACTGGGAGCCCGCCGCGTTGCCGTCGAGCCAGGGTTTGAAGGCTTCGAACTGTTCGCCTTTCCCGGCGGCGGCCATCTCCGACCCCAGCTCGTCGAGCGCGCGGCCGATGACCGTCAGCGCCCAGGCGCGGTCGAACACCGCGTCGTCGGCGGGCGGGACGCCGACTTCGAGCCCCTCGTCCAAGGTCTGGTGTTCCGCCCCCGCCCCGCGTTTGGCGGCTGACGCCGCCCTGCCCTGTTCGTAGAGGAAGTGTTTCACGGCGCCGAGGAGGTAGCTGCGGAAGCGGCCGCGCTCGGGGTCGGGGTCGCCGAGCTGGCCCCGCGCGAGCACCGACTCGAAGAAGGCGTGTGCCTGGTCGCTGGCGGCGTCCGCGTCGCCGTCGTGGCGCCAGCGGCGGATGAACTCGAGCACGGGCGCGTAGTAGATCTCGCACAGCTCGCCCAACGCCGCCCGCGCCTCCGGGGTGTCGCCCCCGGCCTGGAGGACGAGGGTCCAGCGGGTGGGCGAGAACGGGGCGGGCGTCGGCATGGGCGTTTGATCTGGTCGTCCCCGGGTCAGGTTTGCAGGCGGTGCCAGAGGGATTTCAGCCTCGGGATCGGTTTGGACATGGCGATGCCGATGCCGGCGATGCCGATGCCGACAGAGACCACCCAGACCCTCATGTCGTGGGTGAAGCCGCTGGCGAAGATCCTTCTCATCTCCTCGGAGGCTCCGGGTTCGAGGAGGGTTGCGGTGCGGGCGTTGGCGCCCCCCACCGCCAACGTCACCCCGGCCAGCACGACATAGGGCCACCAGGCGTCCTGCTTCGCGGGAGTCGTCCTGTGGACGGGTCTGCCCAACGCCCGCCTGACCATGGGGATCATCTCGCGCCGGCACATGACGGTACCGATGAGGATAAGGATGATCGTGACTATCTCCCACAGCGTCGCCTGCTCGTATTCGTGGGCTGCGTTGTGGAGCATCGTGAAGATGTGGCTGAGGAAGCCCCCCACGATCAGGCCGACGCCCCACGTGGCGCCCGGTTTCGTGAAGCCACGCTTTCGGAGCTCTTCCCAATCCTGCTTTGTGACGTCACCCCAAGCGGCGAACGAGCTGGCGCGGCCCGACCCGGCGGGTCGGGCCGCGGCGTCCTCGGCCCCCGTTTTCACCTCCTGCGCGCTCTGGTAGCGGCGGTCGAGCTCCTTCTCGAGCGCGCGCATGACGACCTCGTCGAGGTTCGGTTTGACGTCCGCCTTCTCGCTGGGGGGCAGGAAGCGCCCGATGGGCAGTTCGCCGGTGAGCATCTCGTAGAACACGACCCCGAGGCTGTAGATGTCGGCGCGGTGGTCGACGAGGTGGGAGCGCTCGAACTGTTCGGGGGCCATGTACTGGCTGCTGCCGAGGACCGCCTCCGTCCCGGTCAGCGTCGGGTTGCCCGTTTCGTCCTCGGCGATGCGGGCGATCCCGAAATCGGCGACCTTCACCTCGCCCCCGCTGTCCAGGAGGATGTTCTCCGGTTTGATGTCGCGGTGCAGGATGCCTCGGTCGTGCGCCGCCTGCAGGGCTTCGCAGATGCTCGGGATGACGGCGAGGGCCTGCTCGGGGGTGAACCGCCCGGCGGCCATCGCCCCGCGCAGGTTGACACCGTCGACGTATTCCATCGTCAGGTAGAAAAGCCCGTCGCGCTCCCCGAAGTCGTGGAGGGTGACGATGTTCGGGTGGTTGAGCTTGGCCAGGGCGCGGGCCTCGCGCCGGAACCGCTCGGCGAACGAGGGGTTGGCGCCGAGATCGGGCAGCAGGACTTTGAGCGCCAGCTCGCGGTCGAGGTCCGGCTGCCTGACGAGGTAGACGGCGCCCATGCCGCCGCGGCCGATCATCTCGACGACCTCGAGTTCGGGGAAGGCCCCGGCGATGTGTTCGACGGTGGGCGGGGGCTGGGCGCCCGGGGGCGGCGCGGCTTCGGTGCGCGACTGTTCGAGCAGGCAGCTCGGGCACAGCCCGGCCGGCGCCTCCGGCGGGATCGCGGCCCCGCAGGCCGGGCATACCGTTTCGGGTTCGGGTGTCTGATCGGGTTTGTTGTCCACCTCTCTTCCTGGTGGGTCGGCGGCCGGAGGTTACACCAATTTTTCAGGGGTTCCCGTCGCCCCGGGCAGCGGGTAGTCGGAGACCGCGAAGCGGTTGCCCTCGGGGTCGCGGTAGTAGCGGGTGTGCTCGGTGGCGCCTTCGGCTTCGAGGGTGCGCCCGAGGGCGGCGTGTTGGTCGGGCGGCATCTCGAGGGCGAAGAGGAACAGGCCGCGGCTGTGGTGGGGGACCTCGCGCCGGCCCTGTTCGGCGGGCTCGACCATCAGGACACCCCCGCCGATCGCCAGCCAGATGCTGCGCAGCGAGCGGTCGTCGTGGTGGTGGCGCGCCACCTCCGGCAGGCCGACCACGTCGCGGTAGAAGGCGGCCAGCGACTCGACGTCGTCGGCGCCGAGGGCGAGGTGGTGCAGGGAGGGCGGGGTCGGCATGGGGCCGGGGCGGGTCGGCCCACCATGCGCCACGATACCCCGGAAGAAAACCCCGGAGGACGATGCGGGGCGCGGGCGGCGGCGGCTCAGGGCTCCAGCCAGTACTCCGGCAGGCCGTCCTTCGTCGCGCGCAGGATCGCCAGGATGCGCCCGCGCTCCTTCTCGCCGAGGTGCCCACAGATCTCGGGGTTCCCCTTGCCGTGCAGGGCGTCCCAGAGCTTGCGGTAGAACTTCGCCTTCATGACCGGGTGCAGGTGTTCGAAGGCGGTGGAGTGGATCATGTAGCTGAGCCGGTGTTTGAAGAGGCGCGACAGCAGCTGCAGGTCGCGCAGCGAGCGCCCGTCCGGGTCGCGCCTCGCCCCCTTCGCGAAGGCCTCCTGGAAGGCCTCGCCACCCTCGACGCCCCAGCCCTCGAGCTCGGCCTCGCCGCTGAGCAACATGGCGCGCAGCAGGTCGTCGGCGCCGCGGTCGAGGAGGGCGCGGGTCGATTCGCCGATCTCGCCTTCCGCCCTGCCAGTGTCCTTGTGGATGCTGGCGTCGACGTATAGCCAGCGGCGCGCGTCCAGGTGCGCTTTGGTGATGGCGTTGTGGGCGGTGATCTGGTGTTCGAGGACCATCAGGCCGACGATGTCGCTGGTGGCGACGAGGTAATTCGAGGTGTCGAAGGCCTTCTCCAGGCTGCGTGGGTGGGCTCCGAAATCCATCTCCGGGATCGTCTCCCCCGGTTCGCCCTCCCTGTAGTAGAGGTTGCCGAGGTGGCGGTCGCCGGCGTTTTCGCCGGTGACATACCATCCGCCCCAGCGCTCGTTGATCGGGCTGCTGTGGTCGGTGCGGCGGGTGCCGGCGGCGAAGATCGGGGCGCCGATCTCGTCGGGGTAGACCGAGCGCACCAGCATGCCGGGGTAGCCGCCGGTGCGCGAGCTGCCGTGGCAGTTGAGGCATTGCGCCTCGCGCCGTATGCGCGGTTTCGCGCCGCGGCCGAAGGGGGTCTCGAAACGGTAGAACACCGGCCCGATCTCGGGGTCGACCGAGATGATCTCGATTTCGCCACCCTGCACCCAGCCGACGTAATACTCGGGCGAGAAATAGATCGCCCGCGGCCGCCTCGGGCCGATGTAGTCGTTCTGGAAGCTGGTGCGCGAGAACACCAGCACCTGCGATTCTGGCGGGACGCCGATGTGCTCCAGGAAAGAGCGCAGATAGGCCTTCTCGCTCGAGCGGTCGAAGCGCACCTTCCCCGCTTCGATGTCGGCGGCGAGCCCGGCGATCGGGTCCGCGGCCTCGCTGTCGGAGTAGCGGATGGGGGCCTCTTCGAAGAACAGGTAGCCCGCGCGCGCCGCCCCGGTGGTGAGGGCGATGGCGGTGCAGGCGGTGGCCAACAGGGTGTGGGTGTCGGTCTTCATGGGATCGATCTAGGCGAGGGCGGGGGTCGCCGGGGGGGTGAGGATCGCGCGCAGCCCGGCTGGGGTGCGCACCAGGTCCCCAAGGGTGTAGCGGTCGAGCACCTCGAGGAAGGCGCGCCGCGCCTCGGCGAAGACGCGCTTCAGGTCACAGGCCGGCGAGATGGGGCAGGCGCCGCCGCCGTGGCTCAGGCATTCGACCAGGGCCAGGTTTTCGGTGTCGCGGACGACCTCGCCAACGCCGATTTCGTCGGCGGGCCGGGCGAGCGCGATCCCGCCCCCGCGCCCCCGGGAGGTGTGGAGGTAGCCGAGTTTGGCCAGGTTGTGGACGACCTTGACGACGTGGTTGTAGGAGATCCCGTAGCCCTCCGCGATCTCCCGTGCCGAGGTCCGCTCCCCAGGCGCCGCCAGGGCGGTGCGTATCAGGGCGCGCAGCGAATAGTCTGTGAACTGGCTGACCTCCATAATATGTATTTTATCTGCATATTCACGTCCGGCCAGCGGAGATTTGCCCGGCCTGGGCCAGATTTTCTATCCGGCGCTCGACGGGCGTCGGACCCTGATATAACGGTTGCCCCCCTTATGCGATACGAGCCGATCGACCCTGCCCTGTTCGTGCAAAACCGGGCGCGCCTGCGGGAGATGTTGCCGCCGCGGTCGCTGGTCGTCCTCAACTCGAACGACCTCCTGCCGACCAACGCCGACGGCACCACGCTGTTGCGGCAGAACTCCGACATCTTCTACCTCAGCGGCATCCACCAGGAGGAGACCGTCCTGGTGTTGTTCCCGGACGCCCCCGACGAGAAGCACCGCGAGATGCTGTTCACCAGGGAGACCTCCGAGGAGATCGCGATCTGGGAGGGCGAGAAACACACCAAGGAGTCCGCCCGGGCGACCTCGGGGGTCGAGCACGTCCATTGGGCCGACGCCTTCCCGGGCATCTTCCGGCTGCTGATGACGCAGGCCGACCACGTTTTCCTCAACACCAACGAGCACCCGCGCGCCGCCGACGCGGTGGAGACGCGCGACCTGCGCTTCATCCGCGAGACCCAGCGCCGCTACCCCCTGCACGACTACCGCCGCCTGGCGCCGCTGATGGCCGAGCTGCGGCTGATCAAGGGCGAGGGCGAGGTCGACCTGATCCGTGCCGCCTGTGACATCACCGAGGCCGGCTTCCGGCGCGTGCTGGGCTTCATCAGGCCGGGGGTCAGGGAGTACGAGGTCGAGGCCGAGATGGCCCACGAGTACCTACGCCGCGGCGCGGACGGTTTCGCATACGACCCGATCGTCGGATCGGGGAAGAACGCCTGCGTGCTGCACTACGTGGAGAACCACGACGTCTGCGAGGACGGCGAGATGGTGCTGATGGACGCCGCCGCCCGCTACGCGAACTACAACTCCGACCTCACCCGCACCGTCCCGGTCAACGGCCGCTACACCGAGCGCCAGCGCGCCGTCTACGACGCGGTGCTGCGCACCATGCGCGGCTGTGCCGAGATGCTGCGGCCGGGCGTGGTCCTGAAGGACTTCCAGGAGGAGGCCGGGAAGATGGTCGAGTCGGAGCTGCTCGGGCTCGGCCTGCTGGAGCAGAAGGACATCGATGACCAGGACCCGGACAAGCCGGCCTACAAGAAATATTTCATGCACGGCACCTCGCACCACATGGGGCTCGACGTGCACGACATCGGCGACCTCTGGGCGCCGGTGCGGCCGGGCATGGTGTTCACCGTCGAGCCCGGGATCTACATCCGCGAGGAGGGCCTGGGCTGCCGCTTGGAGAACGACTACCTGATCGGGGAGGACCGCAACATCGACCTGATGGCCAGCATCCCGGTCGAGGCCGACGAGATCGAGGAGCTGATGAACACGGGTTAGGCCGCCCCGGGGGGGGGAGCTAGAACGGCGCCAGGATCCCGCGGACCCAGCCGGGTTCGAGCCCGTCCGTCCCGGCGCCGAAATAGAACACCGTGAGGTGGAAGAACACCGGGGCGGCGAAGCAGAGCGAGTCGATCCGGTCCATGAAGCCGCCGTGCCCGGAGATCGCGTGCCCCCAGTCCTTCACCCCGAGGTCGCGCTTGATGGCGCTCATCACCAGGCCGCCGGCGAAACCCATCACCGTGATGACCAGCGCCATGACGAAGGCCTGGCCGGGCGAGAAGGGCGTCGCCCACCACAGCGCCGCGCCGGTGGCGCTGGCCGCAAGCACGCCGAGCACGAACCCTTCTAGAGTTTTATTAGGGCTGACCCCGGGGGCGATCTTGCGGCGCCCCATGAGCTTGCCGAACACGTACTGCAGGACGTCGCTGATCTGTACCACGGCGACGAAGAAGAACAGCAGCTTGGCGTTCTCGCCCTCGTAGCCGGGGATCTGCAGCACCAGCAGCATCGGGATGTGGCTGACGAAGTAGACGCAGACCAGCAGGCCCCATTGGATCTTCGCGTTGCGCTCCAGGAACTGGTCGGTGTCGCCCGTCAGCACGGAGCGGATCGGGATCAGCACGAAGGCGTAGACTGGGATGAGGATCTGGAAGAGGCCGTACCAGCGGATCCCGACTAGCGCGTACTGCAACGGCGTGATGATGAAGAAGACCCAGAACAGCGTCCGGTGGTCGCCGCGCTTGGTCGGGTTCAGCGTGACGAACTCGCGCAGCGCCATGAAGGACACGAGGCAGAACATCAGCGTGACGCCCCAGTGTCCGACGGCGAGGTTGAACAGGAACACGAAGGCCATCACCCACCAGGCGCGGGTGCGGGCGACGAGGTTGTCGAGCGCCGGGTTCGGCCGGTCGCCACAGCGCCTCCTCAGGGCGGCGCAACAGGCGGAGGCGGCCACCAGCAGGACGAAGGTGCCGGCGACCAACCAGGAGGTTTCGGCGTCCCATCTCATCTCTGCGGATCGTCGCCGGTTGACCCCGGGCCGCCCGGCTCCCCGTCGCGGAGCGCCAGCACCGACCGGCGGGCGCGCTCCAGGAACGCCGCCCTCGTCTCGCCGGCGCCGAGGCGGGTCGGCGCGCCGAACAGGCAGCGGCTCAGCAGCGGGATCGGCAACACCTCGCCCTTCGGCAGGATGCGGTTGAGGTTCTCGAGGTAGACCGGTACCAGCGGGGTCGCCGGGAGCCGCCGCGCCAGGTGGTAGAGGCCGGACTTGAAGGGCGAGATCTCGTCGCCGCTGCCGCGTGTGCCCTCGGGGAACAGGATGATCGACGAGCGGTCCCCGGTGATCAGGGTCTCCAGCTCGTCGATCGGGTTCGCCGTGCGCGTGGCGCGGCCGCGGTCGACGAGCGCGGCCTGGAACACTTTCTCCGACAGGCACCGCCGCAGGCGGCCCCGCTCCCAGTAGTCCTTGGCGGCGACCGGCCGGGTCGACTCCCGGACCGGTTTCGGCAACGCCGACCAGATGACGATGAAGTCGAGGTGGCTCATGTGGTTGGCGAAGAAGATACGTGGCCGCCCGTCGAGTTCGAGCGCCTCGTGCCACGCCACGCGCACCCCGCTGAGGAGGCGGATGGCCGCTGCCACCAACCTGGCGCCCGGGCCCTTCATCCGGTTTGGTGACCCGCCAGATCTTTCGCCAGCCGCCGCAGGCGCCCCGCGGTGGTGGCGGCGGTGCCGAGGGCGATCGCCCACAGCGCGAGCCAGAGCGCCGTCCGGTCGCCGCCCGAAAAGGCGGTCGCGAGGCAGGCGGCGGTCAGCACCGCCATGCGTTGGGGTTTGGCCATCACGCCGCGGAAGTCGTGTCGCCCGACGATCGAGGCTCCGAGGAGGCGGACGTAGGCGGTGGCCAGCGCCCCACAGGCCCCACCCCAGCCGAGGGCGACACCGAGGTCGGAGCCCGCTGCATATCCGGTGGCAGCGATGGCGGCGACGTCGGCGAGGCGGTCTGGGAAATCGTTGAAGATCTCGCCCGCGGGGGTCTTCTTGCCGCCCTCCACCGCGACCATCCCGTCCATCAGGTTGCACAGCAGCCGCAGCTGGATGCCGGCGGCGGCGCATAGCCACAAGGCCACCGCGGGGCCACCGTCCGGGAGGCGCCCGGCGCGCAGGATGCAGGCGGCGGCGAGCAGCGCGAAGGCGGTGCTCATCACCGAGATCGCGTTCGGGCTGAGGCCCGCCGCGGTGAGCAGCCTGGCCAGCCCCCGCGCCCACCCGGTGGTGCGCGACTTCAGAGGTCGCCGGTTTTCGGTCTCGGTCACCTTGCGATACCGGCGTCGTCGACGGGCGGTGGGGCAGCATCGATGACGGCACGAAAGCGCGCAAGGTCGCCTTTGGGCCCGGGGGTACTAGATCTCGTTCCAGAGGCGCAGCGCCGTCACCACGGTGTAGGTTCCGGAGGCGACGAGCAGCAAGGTGCCGGCGAAGACCATGGCCTGCCAGGACCCGTATCGGTGTCTGTTCTTCGACGCCCACACCGCCAGCGTGGCGATGCCGGCCATCGGGAGCGCGAAGCCGAAGAAGAGCAGGACTTCGAGGTCGGGGGCGGCGGGGATGTGCAGGCTGGCGTAGTTGGCGGCGAAGTACCCTGTGAGGATCGTGCCGAACGCGACCCAGTTGAGAGCTTCCTTCGTCTGTCCGGTGCCCATCGGTGGTCTGGCCGGCGCCCTAGTTGCGGATGACCGTGCGGTTTCTCCCCAGGGTTCGCACCCGGCCGTCGGTGTAGAGAACCATCTGGGTGTCCTTGGTGGCGGCGACGTGCTCCTTGTGTTTCTCGCGGATTTTCGGCCAGCCGCTCAGGGTGAGCTTCCCCTGTTCGGGCCGGTAGATGGCGCGGTGGGCGAAGCCTTCGTGGCCGGACGGTGTGCCGTTCTCGCGCATGCGGATGTAGACGTTGCCGATGCCTTCGCCGTAGTCCATGCCGGACCCGTCGGCCTTGAGGTGGACGATGAAGCGGTCGCAGCGCATCGCGAAACGCGGCGACTTCACCTGCACGTTGCCGGAGAACTCCATCTCCGAGGAGTCGATGTCGAAGTCGGTCTGGTTGACGGCGCTGATCACGAGGTCGCCGGTGCCCGCCCCGCTGCTGCGCGACGGGGTCGGCGGGCGGTGTTCGACGAAGGGCAGGTCGTCCTCCGCCCTGGTGAGGTCGAGCACGTCGCCGACCGACATGCCCATCTCACCCTCCGCCGAGGAGACATTGGCGGCGAGCGCCGGGGCGGCGGGCGTGGGCTGGCTCCCCCCCGGGGTCGCGCCGCTGCCGCCCCCCGCGTCGTTGCCCGAGGCCAGTTGGGTGAAGGGGACGAAGCCGTCTCCGGCGGTCGCGTTGTCACTCCCCGGGTGGGCTGTCCCGCTACCGATCTCCATCGCCAGGGCCTGGCTGCCGGCGCGCATCGCAGTGGTGGAGGCCAGCGTCGCGAGCTTGCTGAAGATCGAGTCACCGCCCGCGGGCGACGCGGGTGCTGGCGGGGGAGTTTGGGGGGGCGGTGCCGGTGCGGGTTCGATCTCCGGTGCAGCCGCGATGGCTTCAGCCGGCTTCGACCTGGGGGTCTCCAGCTCTGGCTTCGCCACCGCCGGGGCTCGCGGGGGGGTGGTCGCCGGCGGGTCGGGGGTGAACTCCGGAAGCTCCGGGGTCTCGTCCAGGGGATCCGGGGTCGACCTCTTGTCGGGTCGGGTCGTTGTCGCTATATTTTTGCTAGAGGAACGGTCTGGCTTCCCGGGCGATACCGGTTCGGTGGGGCGTCCCGCGATCGCCGCGCCGGTGGTGGGGCGGGAGGGTTTCTTCTTGGGCGGGCGCCCGATCTCGGCGGCCGTCGGGCCGGCGGTTTGGCGCGGGCGGGTTTTGGCGACCGCCGCGCTGGCGGTGGAGGGCGCCGGGCTGCGCTTGACCGGGTAGCTGCCAGCTGGCGGTTCCCCGCGCGACTGCTCGGTGCGCGGGAGATCCTCGAGTTTCGTCCTCACGTTCTGGGCGGCGTTGCGCAGGTGGTCGATGAGACGGGTCCGGGGTTTGGCGTTCGCGACCGGCGGCGCCGGGGGTGGTGTCGACCGGCGCGGGGGTTGCGCCCGCCTGTCGGGCGCCGGCCTCGGCGGCCGAAGTTGGGTCTGCGGTCGCTGGGTGCTGGAGAGCCTCCGGGTGGCGGGCGGCGAGTCGAGGGGGATGCGCGCCGGCGGCGGCGCCTGGGTACGGCCGCCGTAGCCGTAGGCCGGTCGCCCGGGTGGCTTCGAGGTCTGGTGCGGAGCCCGCTGGCCGCTGCGGGCGCCCTGGCGTCGCTCGGGGGCGGGGTTCGCGCGTGGCCTCGGCGCGGTGGTGGCGCGGGGCGGGCGTTGTGGGGGAGCGGTCGCCCGGTTGGCGGTCGCCGGAACGCTCCGATGCACCTTCTTTGGCGCCGGCTTCGCTGGCTGCTGCTGGCTTCGCAGGAAGAGTTCGCGCCGCCGCTGCTCGTCGGCGCTCAGGGGCGCCGCGATTACGGAAGGCAGAACCCAGAGACAGCCCGAAAAGGCCAGCAGGATCCTGATGGTGAAAGTTTTAAAATTTTTAGTCCGCGACACGGATTTCTAAAATAAACCCGCCTTGATACAGGAGCAAGGAATATCAATACATCCGTAATATTGGTGGGATTGGGTCGGTTTCGGCCGGTTTGGACTTCTTTTTCTAGGCTCGGGTGAGGGGTCGGGCACCGATCGGTAGGGTGGTCGGAACCTTTCGGAATAGGAGGGGCACCGAGGCGGGTCACCGTTGTGATCGGAGGGGGTGGTAGGCGGGCATACAGAGGGGTATCATGCCAGAAACGTTCCGGACTGGCGCGTTTTCGTCCGGTAATATTGTGGTCGCAGGAACCATCTAATTGCACAGTAACAGAACGCTCCGCGATGTTGTTCCCCCGCCATCTAAACCCAACTTCCCTGGCTCCCTTCGCCGTCCTCGCGGCCGGCCTGCCGGCGGCCGCCGAACGGCCGCCGGTCGACCATCCGGAGTTCGCCCAGGACCAGGTCGAATATTTTGAGAAAGAAGTGAGGCCGCTGCTGGCCGAGCATTGTTTCCGATGCCATGGGGGCACGGACTCGAAGGGTAAGGTGCGCGTCCGTTCCAGCCTGCAGCTCATCAGCCGGCGCGGCGTGGTGCTCGGCGGCGACCACGGCCCGGCGATCGACGAGGCCCGGCCGGGAGACAGCCTGCTGCTCAAGATGATCAGCTACAGCGACCCCGACCACTCCATGCCGCCGAAGGGCAAACTAGCGCCGGGGGAGATCGAGACCCTGACCCGCTGGGTGGAGATGGGGGCGCCGTGGTCGGCGGACGACATCGACCACCTGGTCGAGGTCGAGGAGGACACCACCACCACCACCATCAACGAGACGACTAAGAACTTCTGGTCCAACCGGCCGATGGCGCGCCCGGAGGTCCCGGAGGTCGGGGGCCCGGCCTGGGCCGGGAACCCGATCGACGCTTTCATCTACGCGAAGTTGGCTGGCAACGGTTTAGAGCCTAACCCAGAGGCCGGGAAGGAGACCCTGGCGCGGCGCGCGTTCTACAACCTCACCGGTCTGGCCCCCGCGCCAGAGGAGGTGGCCGCCTTCGTCGCCGACCGCTCGCCCGACGCCTGGACCGCCCTGGTCGAGGAGCTGCTCGCGCGGCCACAGTACGGCGAGAAGTGGGCGAGGCACTGGCTCGACGTGGTGCGCTACGCGGAGTCCAACGGTTTCGAGCGCGATGCGCAGAAGCCGTTCATCTGGCGCTACCGCGACTGGGTGATCGACGCCTTCAACGACGACAAGCCATACGACCAGTTCGTCATGGAGCAGCTGGCGGGCGACGAGCTCGACCAGGTCACCCGGGAGTCGATGATCGCCACCGGGTACCACCGCCTGATGCAGTGGGACGACGAGCCGGCCGACCCCCTGCAGCACAAGTACGACGTCTACGACGACATCGTCCGCACCACCACGGAGGGCTTCCTCGGCATGACGATGGGCTGCGCCCGGTGCCATGACCACAAGGGCGAGCCGCTCCCGCAGACCGACTACTACCGTTTCATGGCCTTCTTCCACGGCATCACGGACATGGGCAAGGGGAAGGCGACGGTGCGCCGCGTCGCGGACGCGACCGACCCGGAGGAGGCGAAGGCGGAGCTCGCGGCGCGCGAGGAGGAGGTCGCCGATTTGACCTCGCGCATCGCCAAGATCGAGGAGATGGCCGTCGCGCGTTTCGCGAAGAGCGACCCGGAGCTCCGCCGCCAGCTCGCCGGCCGCGGGGTGAAGCTCGCCGACCCGGTGCTTGTCGCCGACCACCGTACGCGCGCCCAGCGCTGGCATTACACGACCGAGAAGCCGCGGGACGGCTGGTCGGCGGTGGGCTTCAGGGCGGAGAACGAGAAGTGGAAAACCGGCGTCGCCCCCTTCGGCACCCAGGTGCCCGGCGAGCGTGCGAAGACCCCCTGGCGGACCGGCGACATCTGGCTGCAGGCCACCTTCCAGCTCACCCAGGTCCCGCCCAGTTTGAAGCTGAAGGCCTACCACGACGAGGACGTCGAGATCTTCCTCAACGGGCAGAAGGTCGCGGCGCGCACCGGGCACTCCACCCGTTACGTCGATATCCCGCTCGGCAAGGAGGCCGCCGCCGCCCTGCAGACCGGGCGCAACGTCGTCGCCGTCCACGTCCGACAGACCTCGGGCGGGCAGTTCTTCGATATGAACCTGTCCGCCGACGAGGGTGCGCGCCGGGGGGCCGACGTCGCCCGTCTGATCCGCAGCCGCGGCAAAGAGGTCTTCACCGCCGAACAGCTGAAGGCCTACAACGGTTTCGTCAACCGCCTGGCCAAGGCCAAGGCCAAGCCGGGGCCGGGCGCCGTCGAGGCCATGGTGGTGTTCGAGAGGGGGGTCAAAGTCCCGCCGCTACACGTCCATGTCCGCGGCAACGCCAGCACCAACGGCGAGCGGGTCGAGCCGGGGTTCCCGGAGATATTCGGCGGAGGGGAGGCCGTCGTGCCGACCCCGAAGCCCGGCCAGAAGACCAGCGGGCGCCGGCGTGCGCTGGCGGAGTGGATCGTCCGCCCGGACAACCGGCGCACCGCGCGGGTGATGGTCAACCGCATCTGGCAATACCATTTCGGCAGGGGGATCTGCGCCACCTCGAGCGATTTCGGGTATCTCGGCACCATGCCGACCCACCCCGAGCTGCTCGACTGGCTGGCCACCGAGTTCGTCCGCCGCGGTTGGAGCATCAAAGAGATGCATCGCCTGATCATGTCTTCGAAGACCTACCGGATGTCGTCGCGCGCCCGGCAGGCCGCCCTGGCGAAGGACCCGCAGAACGACCTGTTCTGGCGGTTCAACATGCGCCGCTTCAGCGCCGAGGAGATCCGCGATTCCACCCTCGCCGTCACCGGCGAACTGAACCTCAAGCGCGGTGGGCCGAGCATGTATCCGGAGCTCGACGAGGCGGTGCTCGCCACCTCATCGACGAAGGGCGGCAAGTGGGGCAAGTCGCCGCCCGAGGAACAGAACCGCCGCTCGGTCTACATCACCATCAAGCGTTCGCTGGTGCCGCCGGAGCTGACCAGCTTCGACTTCGGGGACACCGACGCGCCCTGCCCGGTGCGCTTCGCCACCACGGTGCCGACGCAGGCGCTGAACATGCTCAACAGCCGCTTCCTCAACACGCGGGCGGCGAAGTTCGCCGAGCGCCTCAGGCGGGAGGCCGGCGCCGGCCCCGCCGACCAGGTCCGGCGCGGCTTCGAGCTCGTCGCCAGCCGCCCCGCGCGGGACGCCGAGGTGGCGGTAGCGCTCGAGATGCTCAAGGAGCTCCAGGCCGACCACGGCCTGACCGCCGACCAGGCCCTCGAACGATTCTGTCTCGTCGCCCTCAACTTGAACGAGTTCATCTTCCTGGACTGAACCGAACGACACCGACCCTATGCCTACACCACGCAACACCTTCTGCGGACGGATCAACCGCCGCGAGGCCATCCGCGACATCGGCGGCGGCTTCACCTCGCTCGCCCTGACCGGGATGCTCGCCCGGGACGGGTTCTTCCCCGGCGCCGCGCAGGCCGCGTCTTCCAACCCCCTCGCCCCCAAACCGGCGATGCTGCCCGGCAAGGCCAAGTCGGTCATCTTCCTGTTCATGTACGGTGGGCCGAGCCACATCGACACCTTCGACTACAAACCGAAGCTCTACCCCCTCGACGGCAAGACCATCGACGTGAAGACCTTCGGCCGCGGGGGGCATAAGAACCAGGGGCGCGTGGTCGGTCCGAAGTGGGCCTTCAAGCCCTTCGGGCACTGCGGCAAGCAGGTCTCCGAGCTGTTCCCCAACGTCGGGGAGTGCGTCGACGACATCGCCTTCATCCACTCGATGACCGCCGACTCGCCGATCCACGGTTCGGCGATGTTGATGATGAACAGCGGCTCGCTGATCAGCGGCAAGCCCTCGCTGGGCTCGTGGATCAACTACGGGCTCGGCAGCAGCAACGAGAACCTGCCCGGGTACGTGGTGATGCTCGACAAGACCGGCGGCCCGATCTCCGGCGCCAAGAACTGGACCTCCGGCTACATGCCGGCCAGCTACCAGGGCACGGTGTTCCGCTCGCAGGGCGACCCGATCCTGAACCTGAAACACTCGGGGGGCATGGGCGCCGCCGAGCAGCGCCGGCTGATCACCTCGCTCAACCAGCTCAACTCCCAGCACCTCGCGCCGCGCGCCGACAACACCGACCTGTCCGCCCGCATCGCCAGCTACGAGCTCGCCTTCAAGATGCAGGCCTCCGCGCCGGAAGCGATCGACGTCGACTCGGAGCCCGACCACATCAAGGCGCTCTACGGGCTCGACGGCTCCAACACCGACGACTTCGCGCGCAAATGTATCCTGTCGCGGCGCCTGGTGGAACGCGGCGTGCGTTTCATCCAGGTCTACTCCGGCGGTGCCCACAACGACGACAACTGGGACGCGCACGGCGACCTGGAAGACAACCATAAGAAACACGCTGGAAATACCGACAAGCCGGTCGCCGGCCTGCTCAAAGACCTCAAGCAGCGTGGCCTCCTCGACGAAACCCTGGTGGTGTGGGGCGGCGAGTTCGGCCGCCAGCCGACAGCGGAGTACGACAACGGTACAACCGGCCGCGATCACAACTCCTACGGTTTCACCATGTGGATGGCGGGTGGCGGCGTGCAGGGCGGGGTCAGCGTCGGCGAGACCGACGAGCTCGGTTCGCGGGCGGAGAAGGACCGCTTCAAGGTCAAGAACCTGCACGCCACCATCCTGAAGCTGATGGGCCTCGACCCGGACAACCTCAGCTACTGGTATGGCGGCCTCGACCAGAAGCTGGTCGGCGTCGAGGGCGCCGACCCGATCCACCAGATCATCGCCTAGGGGACCGCGGCGACAGGTGGGCCCGTGACCCTCCCCGGGGGGCGGGTGCCGCGATGCCGATTGGCAAGCCCCGCCGCCGACCTTAGGGTCGCAGCGTGGAACCCGCGCCCGAACTCGCCCCCTACGACGGCCTCTCCCGGCGCCGCCGCTACCTGGTCGGCGTCTCCGGCGGGCGCGACTCGGTGGCGTTGCTCGACTGGTTGGTCGCCGGCGGTTTCCGGGAGCTGGTCGTCTGCCACCTCAACCACGGCCTACGGGGTCGCGGGTCGGGCGCCGACGCGGCCTTCGTGCGGCGGCTGGCGAAGGGATACGGGGTCGGGTGCGAGGTCGCGAAGACCGACGTCGCGGGGCTCGCCCGCCGGCGCAAGCTCTCCCTCGAGGCCGCCGGCCGCGCGGCGCGGCACGAGTTTTTCGCCGACGTCGCCCGGCGCCGCCGCTGCCCTCGTGTTTTATTAGGACACCACGCCGACGACCAGGTCGAGACTGTGCTCATCAACCTGTTCCGCGGCTCCGGCAGGCTGGCCGGCATGCGCCCGGTCTCGGAGGTGACGGTCGGGGGGCGGAAGCTGGAGCTCGTCCGCCCGCTGCTCGGCGTCCGGCGGGAGGAGATCGACGGGTACGTCGAGGCGCGCCGCCTCCGCTACCGCGAGGACGTGTCGAACGAGAGCGGCGAGTTCCTGCGCAACCGCGTGCGCGCCGAACTGGTCCCGGCGCTGTGCGAGATCTTCGGCCGCGACGTGCGGGGGGCGGTCTGCCGCGCGGGCGAGATCGCCGCCGCGGAGTCGGAGTTGCTCGACGGGCTCCTGGCCGGCCTCCCGTCTGGCGATGCCTTGGGGGTGAAGGAGTTGCGAGCCCTGCACCCGGCTCTGCAGCGGCGGTTGTTGCACCGCTGGCTGCGCGGGCGCGGCGTGCCGGACGTGGGTTTCGATGAGGTCGAACGGGTGCGGGCGATGCTCGACGACGACGCGGTCGCGAAGGTGAACCTGCCGGCCGGGGTCCACGCCCGGAGGCGCAAGGGGGCCATTTTCCTGGAGGTTCCCGGGGGCGTCGCCTAGAGCACTTAAAGACGAGTTGTACCCCCCCTAGACGAGGCCGGCATCGCTCCCACGGCGCTCTTATCCTCGCTGCGCTCGGCTCTGCAGTTTGGCTCCGCAATGGAGATGCGCTGCGCGCTGGCAGTGGCGAGAGCGCCCTACCGCGTCGCGGGTGCGCGGCCGCCATGGGCGAAGGTAGGGCGGCCTCGACGAGGCCGCCGCCTGGCGCAAGATCTGCCCCCCGCAGAGGTCACATCTCAATTTAAACTGCTCTAGTTGTTTTCGAAGATTCTGAAGAACAGGGCGGGCTCGGTGTCGATCGGGGCGAGCGAGCTATCAATCACCACCGTCGTCGTGGCGCCGCCAGACGGAACATCGTCACGGGCGTCGGCACCGAAGTCCGCCAGGTCGGTCGAGTAGAACACCGTGTAGGACTTGCCAGGGCGCGAGTTCCAGGTGAGTTCCACCCGGTCACCGGACAGGAGTTGGACGTCGGTGATCTCGAAGTCGGGGAGGTTCCCCTCCAGGTCGTCGGGGGAACGCGAGCCGTCGGCGAGGCCGGCCACCTGGTCGGCGGTGAGGGCGACGCTGTAGATGGCGTAGTCGTCGATGCAGCCCTGGAAACCGGTGTTGCCGTTCTTGTTGCCGATGCGGAGCCCGTCCGGTGAGGCGTCCAGCGAAATGTCTTGGATGGTCACGGGTATCGTGTTCGGCGACCAGACGCCGCCCGGGTTCCAGCCGAAGATGTAAGAGGTCTCCGCCACCCCGTTTATGTAGGCGGTGAACTCGGCGTTGGCGCGGTCGACGACCAAGGCGAAGTGCTCCCAGACCCCCGTGTTGCTGAACGCCAGCGCGGTGGTCGCCGGCACCTCGAAGCCGACCCCCCCTGCCCCACCGCTGCCGATCACCAGGCTGGCCACCCCTCCGGCCCCGACGGCGATATCGTAGCCGTTCGTCCCGGCGTGGTCCGCCATACCGCCGAACACGTCGGTCTTGACCCAGAAGCTGACCGAGAAATCGCCCGCCCCGGGGTTGAAGGGGGTGAACTGTTCGGGCGTCACCGTCATCATGTCCTGGGCGTTGTTGTCGCCACCCAGGTCCAGCGACCGGTCGCCGGCCTCGCCGGTGAACCCGCCGGCGTCCGCGCTGAGCGCCGCCCCGCCGCCCATCGTCCCCGTCAGGTTGTTCCCGGAGACATCGGTGACGGTGGACCCGGTTGCCGAATCGAAATCCCAATAGGCGACCAGCTGGGCCTGGGCCGGCCCGGCGGAGAGAGAGAGAGAGGCCGCCAGGGCAGACGCCCGGAGCCCCCGGATAGAGAGGAGTCGGTTCATGAGGTGCACAGGTTTGTCCCCGGACCGGGGACCGGGATACCAGATCCCCGGCAGGGGACGTTCTTCCCTACTCTACTGCAATTTGAGGACTGGGGGAGGTGTGATCCGATCTATCTCCGGCGACGCGACAGCAGGGCTGCGCCGGCGAGGCCTAGGAGGGCGATCGACGAGGGTTCTGGGATCAGGTTGTCTGGAGACGAGGTCCTGCTCGCCAGGCTGGCCGCCTGCTGCGCGGTGAGGGCGATGTCGTAGATCGCGTAATCGTCGATATACCCTTGGAAGGCCGTGTTGTTGTTTTTGTCGCCGATCTTCAGATCGCTGACGAAATTGATGCTGCCGACCGTCCCGGGGATGTTGTTCGGATCCCAGGCGGCGGGGTTGAAGGCGTGGTTGAAACTGTCGTAGGTGGTGCCGTCGATGTAGACGGTGTACTTGGCGGCAGTCCGGTCGACGACGAGGGTGAAGTGCTGCCAGGTACCGGTGTTGACGAACGGCGTCGCGGTGGTGGAGGGAACCTCCCAGCCGGAACCCGATCCGCCACCGTCGCCCAGCACCATGGAGACCTCGCCACCGCCGCCCTGGGTGATGTCGTAGCCGTTCGTCCCGGCGTGATCGGCGACGCCCCCGAAGACGTTGGTCCTGACCCAGAAGCTCACCGAGAAGCTGCTGGTGCCCGGGTTGTAGGGGGTGAGCTGGGTCGAGGTGACCGTCATCCTGTCCTGGGCGTTGTTGTCGCCGGTGAGGTCGATCGCCCTGTCGCCGGCCGCGCCGCTGTGCCCGCCGGCGTCGGCGGTGAGGGCGGCGCCGCCGCTCATCGTCCCGGTGATCCCGTTCCCCGAGACGTCGGTGACGGTGGAACCCGACGCCGAGTTGAAATCCCAGTAGGCGATCAAGCTCGCCCGCGCGCCCGGGACCGAACACAGGGTGACGGCCGCAATGACAAAGTTCAGTCTAATAAGGTTCTTCATGGATCGTGATGCGTTAGAGGTGACTGCGAGGTCGCGTGGACCCGCATTGGGGAGATATTGCTCCGCCGGGGTCACCCATTACATCGGGAAGGGGACGCAAAATGATCTACGCCATGTGGCGTATGTCAGATACGCACCGGGGCGTAGGGCGGTGATTGGCGCGCTGACGCCCCCCTAGGTCTTGAGCAAGCTGAAGATGGCCGACTTGTTCGCCAACGCGAAATTGATCAGCGGGTGGTTGCCGGTGAGGCCGAGCTTGTGGGAGATATTGTTGCGGTGGGTGGTGATCGTGCGGTAGCTGACACCCATCTCCGCGGCGATCTCCTTGCTCGACTTGTTCTCGGCCACCTTTTTCAACACGATCCGCTCCGTCGGGGTCAACGCCCCCAGCCCGCTGTTCTCCCTGCGGAACTCGTTGGAGCGCCGGGCGCGCCGGGCGATGTGCTTGGACAGCGAAGGGCTGACGTAGAAGTCCCCCCGCGCCGCCGACTTGATCCCTTCAGGGATACTCTCAACTGCCTCGTCCTTAAGGAGATAAGCATGGATCCCCCGGTCGATGGCCTCGTTGAAGATCTGCTCGTTGTCGTGCATGGTGAGGATCACGACCGGCAGCGGCGGATCCCTATCAAACAGCTTGCTGGCCAGCTGCAGGCCGTTGTGGCCAGGCATGTCGAAATCGACCACCGCGACATCGACCTCGGTCTCCTCCAACGCGGTGAGCGCCTCGTCCGCACTCGCCGCCTCGGCGACCACCTCGAGCTCGTCGTCGGCGGCGATGATCTGGATCATGCCCTTGCGGACGATAGGGTGGTCGTCGACGAAGATGACTCGGATCGGGGTGTTCATGGGTGGGGTTGCGCGGCGGAGATCGGGATCTGGATCTCGAGGCGGGTGCCGCCCCCGGGGGACGAGATGATCTTCAAACTGCCACCGAGGAGACTGGTGCGTTCGCGCATCCCAGTCAAGCCATGACCGCCGTGGCCGGTACCGCCGACGCGACCGGGCGGCGCAAAGCCACAGCCGTCGTCTTCCACGGCGATGTGGAGCCTCCCGCCGGAGCGCGCCGTGGCGACCGAGATCTTCCCCGCCCCCGAATGTTTGGCGGCGTTGCTCAGCGCCTCCTGGATGATGCGGTAGATGGCGATCTCGGTCCCCTCCGGCCAGTCCCCTTCCAGGCTGGCGAAGTCGGCATCGACCTCGATCTCTGTGTGGTCGGCGACCCGCTCGACCATCGCCCTCATCGCGGCGCGCAACCCGACCCGGTCGAGTTCGGTCGGCCGGAGGTTGGCGGTGATGTTGCGCACCTCGCCGATCGCGTCGGAGGCGATCGAGGCGATCTCCTCGAGGCGCTCGCCCTGCGTGCCCCCTGACTCCCCCGCCTGCTGCGCAAGCTTGGTCGAGGTCTTGATCAGCATGAGGTGCTGGCCGAGGGAGTCGTGGAGCTCGCCGGCGATGCGCTTGCGCTCGTCCTCCTGCGAGCGGATGAGCTGGCGCGAAAACGCCGCCTGGAGGGCATGGCGGCGGTGGAGGTTGCCGACCCGCCGGCGGTAGGCGAGCGCGGCCAGCAGCGCGATGGCGGCGGCCGCGGCGAACTGGACCCAGGGCCGCTGCCACCAGCGCGGGAGCACAACGAGGGACAGGGGGATCTGGATGGCGCCGCGTTTGCCGAACGGGTCGGTGGCCACGGCCTCGAAACTGTAGCGGCCGGGGGAGAGGTTTTGATAGGAGGCGGAGGGGCGGGATCCGGCCTCCTGCCATTCCTCGTCATACCCGACCAGCCGGTAGCGAAAGCTCATGTTCTCTTCGCGGCCGTAGTTGAGGCAGGCGAAACGCAGCTCGATCCGCTGGGTGCCCGGGCCGATACGCAGGGGCTCGGATCCCGAACCGGGCACCAGGGGCTCGTCGAGCAGCTCGGCGCCATCGACGCTGAGCCCCTCGACGTAGACCGGCGCCTGTCGGCGGCCAGTCCGCTGCGCCAGCCACAGGGACGGGTCGGCGACCGAGGCGCCGGCTCCGGTCGCCACCCAGATCCTGCCATCACTCGCCTTCATGATCCCGGAGGTGCTGTAGGAACAGGCGCGTGAGGCGAGACCGTCCCCCCGATCGAACCAGTCGATCTCCAACTCGGCGTCGCTACCCGCCAGCTTCGCGTAGAGCTTCTCCCGGTCGAGCCGCGCCACACCCTGGGTATCGGTAGACAGCCAGATGCCACCATGCTCGTCGTGGGCGATCCCGAAAACCCTCGCGTCCCCGAGCCCGACCTCGTCGATCGCCCGGTGGACGGTCGAATCCCCCGTCCAACAGGCGATCATGGTCCGCTCGATGTCGGTCGCCCAGAGGCGGCCATCCCGGTCGACCGCCATCGCGGCGACGCGGTACGCGGTGGGGTCCCCCTCCTCCGTGAAACGGCGCCACTCCCCCGTCGAGGGATCGTGGCGGAAGACCCCATCCCCTGCGAGCGATGCGAAGAGGGGCGCCCCCCCCGGGGCGGCGGCGACGTTGATGATCCGCTGCTCCACCGGCAAGCCCGGGGTGTCCGGAAGGGCGCACTTGGGCTCGTCCGCCCCCGCGTCGAAATAGACAAGGCCACGGGATGTCGCCATCCATATATTGTCTCGCGCCCCAGCACAGATCTGGGAGTGGTGGGCGCCCCATCCGGAGATCGGAGGAACTTCGAGAACCGGGGCGTTGCCAGTCACCAGGAGACAGATCCCGTCGCGATCCAGAGCCCATACACCTGACCGGGAATGCCCGGCGAGAGCGTGGATCCTGAAGGGCTTACTTCGCAGCGCCTCGACGAGCCGGATCGAACCCGGTTCGAAATGGCAAATCGAGCCGTAGCACCCGAACCACATCGTCCCCGCCCCGTCCTCGGCGATCGCCGATACCCGCAACGGGGGGGCGTCCTTCGGAGAGAGGCAGGTCACGAAAGGCGTATAGCGAACCTGGTAGAGGCCGCGGAAGGTCCCCATCCAGACATTGCCCGACGAGTCCGCCGTCATGCTGTCGATCGGCAGCGAGATAGAAGAGAGATCCGCGGAGAGGCGCGAAAACCCGCGACCCGGGGAGAACACCATAATCTGCCCGCCCGTCAGCATCCAGAAATCCCCGCCGCCATCCTGACAGATCTTGTCGAGAGGGTTCGAGCCGGGCCGGTATGGGAAAGGGAATTCGAAAGTCCACCCCCCCTCCCGGTACACGTAGATCCCCGAAAAGGTGCAGGCCCCGAGCGAGCCGTCCCGCAAGTGGAACAGGGTATGGACGCGGACGGGATCCGATCCGCCGCCTTCGGGCAGGGATACCGGTACCATGGTGCGGCCGTCGAAACAGAAAAGGCCGCTACGGTGGGTGTTGACCCAGATCCGCCCGTCGCCCGAAGCGAGGGCCGACAAGACGACCATCTCCCGATCGTCCGTCCCATAGAGCACGGTCGTCTCGTCGACCGTCATCTTGTAGAGCGTCATCCCTTCCTGTTCGCCCCCGGCAAACAGAGCGAAGACTCCACCGCCGGGGGCAGCGCTGAAGAACAGGCCCCGCCCCTGGGGGACCGCGCCGCGGGGGTGGACAAACTCACCACCGCGCCGGACGACGATTTTGTCCCTGCGCATCAGCAACCAGAGAT
>JANQMB010000309.1 GCA_028280355.1 Verrucomicrobiales bacterium | reverse complement strand
GAACAACCGGCTCTTTATGGGGGCGCTGGTCGCCGCCGCCCAGGCGGGCCTCCTCACCCACGAGACCGCCGCGGCCGCCACCGGCAGCGAGTCCGATTTCGCCCGGGCGATGCGCGGCATCTCCTAGCCCTCCCCCCCTTCCCTCTAGAACCCCTCCCCAATGAGCTCCCACATCGTCGACTACCTCACCGAGACCCGCAACCGCGGCGGCTCGGACCTCCACATCACCGCCGGCGCCCCCCCGGCATGCCGCATCGACGGCGAGCTGGCGCCGCTCGAGAACCACGACCTCGACGCCGACGAGGCGAAGGAGCTGGTGCTCGGCGTGATCACCGAATCCCAGCGGGCGCGGCTCGAGGAGGACTTCGAACTCGACTTCTCCGTCGCCGTCAAAGACGTCGGCCGGTTCCGCGCCAACGCCCACTACGTGCGGGGCTCGATCGAGGGCGCCTTCCGCTACATCCCCACCGAGATCCCCACCCTCGAGCAGCTCGGGCACGCGCAGGCCGTCTCCGACCTCTGCGAGCTCCGCCAGGGGCTGGTGCTGGTGACCGGTATCACCGGCGCCGGCAAAACCACCACGATCGCCTCGATGATCCAGAAGATCCTCAGGGAGCGCTCCTGCGTCGCGGTCACCATCGAGGACCCCATCGAATACGTCTACGACCACGGGTACGGGCTGGTCAAACAGCGCGAGGTCGGGCCGGACACCCACAGCTTCTCCAACGCGCTGCGCTCCGCCCTGCGCCAGGACCCCGACATCATCGTGGTCAGCGAGCTGCGCGACCTCGAGACCATCCGCACCGCCATCACCGCCGCCGAAACCGGGCACCTGGTGATCAGCACCCTGCACACCATCGACGCGCCGAAGTCGCTCGACCGCCTGATCGACGTCTTCCCCGCCGAGCAACAGGCGATGGTCGTCACCCAGGTCGCCAACTGCCTCGAGGCGGTCATTTCCCAGCGGTTGCTCACCCGCCAGGACCAGCCCGGCCGGGTCATGGCCTCCGAGATCATGCGGGTCAACCACGGCATCCGCGCCTGCATCCTGGAGCGCAAGTTCGAACAGATCCTCGGCCTCATCCAGATCGGCGCCCAGGAGGGCATGCACACCATCGACGAGAGCCTCGCCCACCTGCTGGTCAACAAGCACATCTCCTACAACGACGCCATGATCCACTGCCGCGACCCCGAGTTCATCGAGGAGCGTTTCCAGCGCGCCCAGGCGCGCCAGCAGAAGGCTTGAACACCCCTCCCCACCCACGACCCGAATAGCCCATGTTCGTCGACCAATTCTGGAAAATCCTCTTCCTCGCCCTCGTCGCCACCGGCTGCTGGTTCTGGTGGAAGGCCTCGGCCAAAAACAAGGTCTATAAAGTGGAGGTCGCGAGCCTCGCGGAGATCATCGACACCCGCCCCGAGGCCGCCCCGAAGACCGACGAGGAGGCCGCCGGGAGGGTCTACAAGGCGCTCGCCCTGCTGCACAGCATCGCGTCCCGCAAGGGCGAGAAGTTCGAGCTCCGCACCGCCCTCGACGACGCCTCGGAGATCAACGGGAGCTCGCCCTACCTGGCCGACATCGTCGCCGACGTCATGGAGGCGAACTACAAGAACGCCAGCGCCTTCGGGCTGCTGGACGACGACGACGCCATCTGGAGGATGGAGCAGGGCTCGGCGCCGAAGATCACCCGCGGCGCCTGGGAGGGCGAGCCGGCCGAGGTCGGCTACCATATCCCGCCCGGGTTCAACGCCTCGCTCGCCACCCACCTCGCCAACCGCGTCCTGATCCCGCAGAGCGTCAAGCTGGCCATGCGCTCGAGCGGCATGACCAAGGCCATCGACGACTGGGCCGAGCGGATGAAGAAGGTCGAGGCGCTCACCCTCGGCGACCGGGACGAGATCAAGCGCGAATACAACGCCCTGCGGAAGGCCTCCCGCTGAGGCGCCCACCCCGGCCACTCCTCTTGAAGCGTTCCATCCTATTCGTCTGCACCGGCAACGTCTGCCGCAGCCCGATGGCGGAGGGGCTGTTCCAGCAGATGGTCGAGGAGCTGCCGGGCGAGTGGGAGATCTCGTCGGCCGGCATCGCCACCGGCGGCGGCCAGCCGCCCAGCGCACACACCCTGGAGGTCCTCGAGGAGGCCGGGGTCGACCTGTCGGCCAACCGGAGCCAGCCGATCGACGCCGAACTGGTGGCCGGCGCGAGCCACATCTTCACCATGTCCGTCGGCCACCTCTACGCCGTCGAGACCCTGTTCCCCGAGGCCGCGGAAAAGGCCTTTCTCGTCACCGAATTCTGTGCGAACGACTCCGTCCGCGGCGCCGACGTCCCCGACCCCATCGGCGGCGGCCGTGACGCCTACAACCAGACCCGCGACCTGCTCCGCGAATCGCTCCCCAGCGTGCTCGAGTTCGTCCGCCAAACCACACCTGCCAACGACCCGATAGCCCCGATGCCGACCACCCAGTCCATCGCCATCGCCAGCGACCACGCCGGCTTCGAACTCAAGCAGCAGCTCGTCGCCCACCTCCGCGAGGGCGGCCACGAGCTGGAGGACCTCGGGACGGACTCCGCCGGGTCGACCGACTACCCGGACTACGCGCACGCGGTCAGCCGCATGGTCGAGGGCGGCGACGTCGACCTCGGCATCCTGGTCTGCTACACCGGCATCGGCATGAGCATGGCGGCGAACCGCCACCCGCAGATCCGCGCCGCGGTCGTCTGCTCCCCGGAGGACGCCACCCTCGCCCGCGTCCACAACGGGGCCAACGTGCTCTGCATCGGCGCCCGCGACCTTGCGGCCGAAAAGGCGGAGGCCATCGTCGCCGCCTTCCTGGCCGCCGAGTTCGAGGCCGGCGGCCGCCACGAGCGGCGGGTCGGCAAGATCAACACCGGCGCCGGCGCGATCGCCGCCGGCGACCCGGACCTCGCCGCCGCCCTGCAGGACGAGGTCGGCCGCCAGCAGGACAACATCGAGCTCATCGCCAGCGAGAACTTCGCCTCCGCCGCAGTGCGCGAGGCGCAGGGTAGCCACCTCACCAACAAATACGCAGAGGGCTACCCCGGCCGCCGCTGGTACGGCGGCTGCGAGAACGTCGACCGGGCGGAGGAGCTGGCCATCGGGCGCGCCAGGGAGCTGTTCGGCGCCGAACACGCCAACGTCCAACCGCACTCGGGCTCGCAGGCCAACGCCGCGGTCTACTTCGCCGCGCTCGACTACGGCGACACCATCCTCGCCATGGACCTCTCCCACGGCGGCCACCTCACCCACGGCCACCCGGCCAACTTCTCCGGCAAATTCTACAAGGTCTCGGCATACGGGGTCGACGAGGAGACCGAGCACATCGACTACGACGCCCTCGCCAAACAGGCCGAGGAGGTCAGGCCGAAGATGATCACCGCCGGCGCCTCGGCCTACCCGCGGGTCATCGACTTCGCGCGGATGGCCGAGATCGCCAAGTCGGTCGACGCCCTGCTGTTCGTCGACATGGCCCACATCGCGGGCCTGGTCGCCGCCGGTGTCCACCCCTCGCCCGTCGGCCACGCCGACCTGGTCACCACCACCACCCACAAGTCCCTGCGCGGCCCGCGCGGCGGGCTTGTCCTCTGCGGCGAGGAGTGGGCGAAGAAGATCGACGCCATGGTGTTCCCCGGCATCCAGGGCGGCCCGCTGATGCACGTCGTCGCCGCCAAGGCGGCCTGCTTCGGCGAGGCGCTGCGGCCCGGCTTCAAGACCTACCAGCGCCAGGTCGTCGCCAACGCCGCGGCGCTCGCCACACGGCTCGCCGGGCACGGGTACCGGCTGATCTCGGGTGGCACCGACAACCACCTGATGATGGTCGATGTACGCCCGGCCGGCATCAACGGCAAGATCGCCCAGGCGGCCCTCGACGCCGCCGGCATTACGGTGAACAAGAACTCCATCCCCTTCGACACCGAGAGCCCCTTCAAGGGCGGCGGGATCCGTATCGGGACACCGGCGGTCACCACCCGGGGCATGGCGGAGGCCGAGATGGAACAGGTCGGCGACCTCATCCACGAGGCGCTCGAGAACCGCGAGGACCCCACCAGGCTCGAATCCATCCGGGAGCAGGTCGTCGCCCTCAACCAACGCTTCCCGCTACCGTAGAATCACAATCCGCGAAGAGCACGAAGGGGCGCGAAGGGGCGCGAAGGATCACCTAAAACAGGCGCCCCCCAGCTGGCGGCAGCCGTCCGGCTCGGGGGACACGAAACGCAAGCGCGCCAGTACCCGCGCCCTAGCCCAGACACTAAACTTCGCGAAGCTTCGCGCCCTTCGCGGATAAACTCTCGTGACCATCTCCTCCGACAACCCGCTCCGCGAGGGGCTGCGCTCCCGGCAGGTCGCCGAGGCCTGCTCGCTGGTCATCTTCGGCGCCACCGGCGACCTCACCCACCGCAAGCTCGTCCCCGCGCTCTACAACCTCGCC
Source organism: Verrucomicrobiales bacterium (assembly GCA_028280355.1). GTDB lineage: Bacteria > Verrucomicrobiota > Verrucomicrobiia > Verrucomicrobiales > DEV007 > JANQMB01. Next base: position 9,103 of record JANQMB010000309.1, on the reverse strand, counting down.
GCCGCCGGCGACCTGCCGCCCGGCCTGCAGGTCCTCGGTTTCGCCCGCCGTGACAAGACCGACGAGTCGTGGCGCGCCGAGCTCGAGGAGTCGAACCGCAAGAACTCGCGCGGCGGGCACGACGACGCCCTGTGGGCGAGCTTCGCCTCCGGCATCGGCTACCACCGGGGCAACTTCAACGAGCCCGAGGCCTACCGGGCGCTGGCCGGGCGGCTCGACGAGATCGACGCGCGGGGCGGCACCCGCCACAACCGGCTCTTCTACCTCTCCACCGCCCCGGAGTTCTTCCCGGTCGTCCTGGAGAACCTCAAGGCCGCCGGGCTCAACGAACCCAGAGGCGGCGGCTGGTCGCGGGTCATCGTCGAGAAGCCCTTCGGGGTCGACCTCGCCACCGCCCAGGCGCTGAACGGCGTCGTCAACGAGACCTTCCAGGAGGCGGACACCTACCGCATCGACCACTACCTCGGCAAGGAGACGGCGCAGAACATCATGGTGCTGCGCTTCGCCAACGCCATCTTCGAGCCGCTCTGGAGGGCCCGCTTTATCGATCAGGTGCAGATCACCTGCGCCGAACACCTGGGCATGGAGGGCGGGCGCGGCGCCTACTACGACACCGCCGGCGCCACCCGCGACATGGTACAGAACCACCTCCTGCAGCTGCTCAGCCTGGTCGCCATGGAGCCGCCCACCGACCTCTCCGCCGACAGCGTGCGCGACGAGAAGGTCAAGGTCCTGCGCTCGCTGCGGCCGCTGGACTCCGCGGCGGTGGGGGAGAACGTCGTGCGGGCCCAATACACCGCCGGGGCGATCGATGGCGTGCCGGTCCCGGGCTACCGGGAGGAGGACCGCGTCGCCCCCGACAGCCAGACCGAGTCCTACGTCGCCATGCGCACCTTCGTCGACAACTGGCGCTGGGAGGGCTGCCCCTTCTACATCCGCATGGGCAAGCGGCTGCCGAAGAAGGCCACCGAGATCAGCCTGCACCTCAAACAGCCGCCCGCCGTGCTGTTCCAGAAGATGCCCCAGGGCGGCGAGAGCAACGTGCTCACCATCCGCATCCAGCCCGACGAGGGCATGTCGGTGCGCATGCTGTCGAAGCTCCCCGGCACCAACTTGCAGATCGAGCCGGTGAAGATGGACTTCCGCTACTGGTCCTCTTTCGGCAAAGGCTCGCCGGAGGCCTACGAACGGCTGCTGCTCGACGCCCTGGCCGGGGACGCCACCCTCTTCGCCCGCCGCGACGAGGTCGAGAACGCCTGGAAGTTCATCGATGCCATCGAGGGCGCCTGGCACGCGGGCGACCGCCCGCCGCCGATGGCCGAATACCCCGCCGGCTCCTGGGGGCCGACCGAGGCCGACCTGCTGCTTGCCGAGCGCGGCCACCGCTGGCGCAGGCTGTAGGCCCCCTCCCCACCACCGTGTCACAGCTAGGCCAAGAGACCCCCGTCGGGCAGATCGCCAGCGGCCTGCGGGCGCTGTGGGAGGCCGACCACGCCAAGGCCCGCGCGGCGCTGATGAACCTCGTCATCTACGCCGAGGACGGCACCCCGCTGGAGGAGATGGCGGCGGACGCACAGACGATCGCCGCCGAACAGGCCTGCCGCGCGCTGGTCATCCGCAACGAGCCCTGCCCGGCCGGCGACGAACGCCCGCCGCGGGCGTGGATCACCGCCCACTGCCGGCTCGGCGGTGCTGGCGGGGGGCAGATCTGTTGCGAGCAGGTCGCCTTCGACCTCTGCGCACACGACAACAACCAGCTGCGCAACATCGTCTTCGCCCACCTCGACTCCGACCTGCCGCTGGTCTTCTGGTGGCGCGGCGAACTCTCCGACAATTTCGAGCCGCGCCTCTACTCCCGCTTCGACCGCCTGGTCATCGACAGCGACCCCTGGCCGGACCCGGCAGCGGGGATCGCGCGGGCCGCGGACCCGGAGGGTGCAGCGCACTACGTGCTCCACGACGTCGCCTGGTCGCGCACCCACGCCCTGCGCCTGGCGATCGCGGACTGTTTCGACGACCCGGGAGCCCTCGGGGCGCTGGCAGCCACCGAGCGCATCACGATCACCCATTCGCCCCACCACCCCGGCGCCGCCGACCTCCTCGCCCGCTGGTTCGCCAGGGGGCTGCGCTGGGACGACCTGCAAGCGGCATCCATCATCGATCGCCAGGCGGCGCCAGGCACCCCCGTTTCGCGCGTCGAGATCGCCTGCGGCGACGACCGCTTCGAGGTCTCAGACGACGGCGCGACCATCGCCTGCGCAGCGAGCCAAGCCGGCCGCGAAACCCGCCGGATCCTTCCCGCCGCCCCCTCCTCGCCCGCGGCCACCGTCGGCGAACTGCTCGCCCGCGGCGGTCGCAACGAGCTCTACCTCAAGCTCGGCCTGGGCTAACCCGCCCCCAGCCAGGCGGCAGAGCCCGCGGACGGGTTGCGCGGATCGATTTCTAACAATAACCTTTCCATCCCTACGTTAGTGATGGTGACCAGGGATGAAAGGACTGCTTATATGACACGTAAAACCCCACCGATCCTGCTGGGCCTCGCCCTTCTCCAATGCCCGTCGATGGGCCAATCGGCCGTCCAGGTGGCGGGGGCGCCTACGTATACCGCTGTCCGAGATGGCCCCTGGACCTCGGCGGCCACCTGGGGGGGGAGCCTCCCCGGCGACAGCGCCCGGGTGCTCATCCCGGCAGATATCACGGTCACCGTCAACGCTGTCGTCCTCACGGAGTTCAAGTCGGTACGCATCGCCAAACGCGGCAAGCTGCGCTTCGCCACCGGTGTGAAAACGGAGCTCCGGACGGAATATCTGGTCAGCGAGGGCCCGACCAAGAGCAACGGGGTAGTGACGGTCGCCGGGGGCACCCTCGAGATGGGGACGGCCACAGGCAGGGTGGCAAGCACGGTCACCGCCAGGCTCGTCTTCGCGGAAAAGGGGGGAACCACCCTGGCCGAAGACCCCCAGCGGTTCGCGCCAGGCGCGATTCTGATGGGGCCGGTCAGGATGCACGGCACGGAGAAGACCAGCTGGCTGGCCTTCGCCACCCCACCCGCTGCCGGCGCCACCCAGCTGGTCCTGAAATCCGCCCCCGCCGGGTGGAGGGTCGGCGACAAGCTCGCGGTCGCCGGCACCGACCCCACCGACTACAGGAGCGACGAGGTCGTGACCATCAGCAGCATCTCCGGCAACATCGTCACGATCGACGCCCCCCTGGCCAGGAACCACAAACCGCCCGCCCAGGTGCCGGGCCTCGAAGTCCATGTCGCGAACCTGACCCGCAACGTCGTCATCGCCTCCGCGAACTCTAGCGTCTCGGCGATCGGGGGAAATCCCTACCGGAAGCCACGGGGCCACGTGATGTTTATGCACAACCTGGATGTCCAGCTGAAATATGTGGGGACAGAAAACATCGGCAGGACGGACAAACAGATCGAACTGGACGACTGGAGCGCCGAGGGCCTCCCCAAGGCGCCCCAGACGCTCCCGAGGATCCCCGGGGGGTACAAGAACCCTAGGGGGCGCTATTCCCTCCACTTCCACAGGGGCGGGAAATCACCCCAGCTGACGCCCGCCCTCGTCGAGGGCTGCGTCGTCAACGGTGACCCGGGTTGGGGGTTCGTGAACCACTCGTCGAGGGTCGACTTCGTAAAAAACGTCTCCTACGGGGTCGTCGGGTCGGCCTTCTGCACAGAGTCAGGGGACGAGACCGGCTCTTTCAAAGAGAACATCGCGATCAGGACCTACCACCCGGACGAGCCCATGTCCCCAGGCCGGCCTTCGGTCGCCGGCCCGGGGGCCGAACGCACCGAGGCGCTCGCAGACGCCAGGGAGAACCTCTCGGACTTCGCCTGGCAGGGGGACGGTTTCTGGTTCCACAGCACCGGGGTCACGGTCGAGGGGAACGTCGTCTCGGGCTGTACGGGGCACGCCTTCGTCTACTGGTCGGAGGGGCTGATCGAGGACACGCTGGGCATCGCCCGGGCGTCGATCGACATCCATGTCCCTGAGGCCGAGTTCCGCGATCTCAACGAGGCCCTCAAGGCCGTCCGGGCTCAGTACCCTTTCTGGAAGTTCGACATCTGGTACATCCTCCCCCGGCCGTTCAAAAACAACACCGCGTACAACATGGCCCGGGGGGTCCACGGCTATTACGTGATGACGGAGTTCCACGAAGAGGGGGACACTGAAAACAGGGCGGAGTTCAACCTCACCCCCCCACTCTACCGGAACAGGATGGAGCTGGTGATCGAGAACACCACGCTATGGGGCATGCGGAGGGTCGGGATGGGATTCACCCACTGCGCCCAGATCACGTTGAAGAACAACAAGGTCTACGGATACGGGACCTCCACCGGCAAGGCCCCGTGGAACCCGAACCCGAACCCCCACCCGGGCCTCGTCGAGGAGGAGCCGGCGGTGATCGGGATGGACCTCGACCACTACCACAACACGCGCAACTGGAAGCTGGAGAACAACACCGTCGAGGGGTTCGACGGCGACGCCGTCGCCATCGTCCTCCCGGCGAACGCGGAGACCGTCGTCGACGGGGGCAGGTTCAACAACGGCGGCATCGACATAAAGATCCGCGAGGTCAACTGGAGGAAGGATTGGCCGGACCGGGTGGTCAGCTTTGAGGACGACAACATCGACCCGCTCCCCACCGACAAGACCACCCCGTGGCGGAACGTGATCATCGGGGGGGACATCCGCTTCGGCAACCCGAACAAAAACATCGTCCTCGCCCCCCAGCTCCACATGACCAACCCCGCCCAGGACGCCTTCGCCATCCTCGACGGCGACCTCAAGATGTCGGGATACCACATGCTGCCCGACAACATCCGGCTGAACTTCGGCCCGTTCGTCAACGCCAAGGTCTACTTCGACCAACAGCGGGCGGGCTTCACCCCCGTCACGGCGGCCACCAGGCTACCCCTGGGCAGGGCCGAAGACGATCTTTTCTCCGAGTACGTCATGCCGCCGAGGTACGCCGGCAAGACAAACCAACAGTTGAGAACCCAGTACGGGGTCTCGTTCGGCGGTGAGATCACCCCGTCGACCGCGGTCACCCACCCGATCCTCGTCGGCGGCAAGGTGAGCGCGATATCGACGCCCCCGGCCACCGCGGGGAAACTGGTGTTGTCGGAGATCATGCACCACCCCCCGGGGAACCCGGCGGCGGAGTTCGTCGAGCTGCAGAACATCTCGGCGGCGACGATCTCGCTAGCCGGCGTGACCTTCACCCACGGGATCGCGTTTACGTTCGCCGGGGGCACCACGCTCGCCGCCGGTGCGAGAGTTCTCGTCGTGCGCGACCAGGCCGCCTTCGCCGCGGTGCACGGCTCAGGGTTACCCGTGGCCGGGACCTACTCTGGCGACCTCGCCGACAGCGGCGAACGGCTCCGCCTCCAGGGTGCCTCCGGTGCCACCATTTTCGACTTCTCCTATGGGATCACCGGCAGCTGGCCCACTGGAGCCGGAGGGGGTAGCCTGGTCGTCCTCCGAACACAGACCAACCCCGACCTTGCCGATCCCGCAAGCTGGCGCTCCAGCACCCTCCCGGCGGGGAACCCCGGAACTTCCGACACCCTGTCTTACGCCACCTGGGCGCAGGCCAATGGGGTCGGCAGCCCCACGGAAGACCGCGACGGGGATGGGGTTGCGGCGCTCATCGAGTACGTCCTCGGCACCAACCCCAACGTGGCGGACGCCAGCCGGCCGGTCGCCGCCGCCGTCATCGGCTCCGGGGGCACGTCCCATTTCGCCCTGACCTTCACGAGGCGGCCGGGCCGGGACGATGCGGTGCTCTCCGTCGAGGGGAGCACGAACCTAGTGAACTGGTCCCAGGCGGCGGCGGTCATGTCGTCTACCGTCCGCAACCCGGACCGCACGGAGACGCTCACCTACCGGAGCACGGCGACCTACGGCTCGCGTGCCGCCGAATACCTCCGGCTGAAGGCAACGCTCCCCTCCACGCTCCCCTGAGGCCCCCCATAGGCCTCTACCGCCGGTTGAACCTGGCCATCGCCCGCTGGGCCTCGCGGTCTTGCACCTTCTTCTTGAGGGTCTCGCGCTTGTCGTGCTGCGCCTTGCCCCGGCCGAGGCCGAGCTCGACCTTCACCCGGCGGTCCTTCCAGTACATCCGCAACACCGGCAGCGACAGCCCCTTCTCGTTGAGCTTGCTCTCGATCTTGTCGATCTCTTTGCGGTGTAGTAGCAGCCGGCGCTGACGGCGCGGCAGGTGCTGCTCGTGGCTCGCCGACTCGTAGGGTTTGATGTCGCAGCCGAGGACGAAGATCTGCCCGCCGTGAACCTGGCCGAAGGCGTCGCGCAGGTTCACGTGGCCGGCGCGGATCGACTTGACCTCGGTGCCCTTCAGCTCGATCCCTGCCTCGAAGGTCTCTAGGATCTGAAAGTCGTGCCGCGCCTTGCGGTTGGTGGCGATATCCTGGGACATGGGGCGGCCGCGGTCGTCGTGTTAGCCACCCCTCTCGCGCCGCGCGCTAGAACCTCTTACCCCTCACCACCCTCACCCTCACCCTCGTCGATGACGATCTTGCCCTCGATGATCTCGGTGAGCGCGATGTCTGCCGCACCGAGGCGCTCGACCACAGGGATCAGCGGGCTGCGGCCGTTGTTGAGTTGGCGGACTCGTTTGGAGACCATGTTGATGAGCATCGGGACGTCCGGGACGACCTCCGAGGCTTTCTCGACGAGTTCGGTTCTCATAGCGGGTTTGTCAGAGCGGCCAGACACGCGCGCCGGTCGCCCCTCCGCCTCGGCGGAGCGAAATTCGACGATTTTTGAGCCAGCCATCTTTCGATTAGGGATCCGTTGCAAATGCCCGCATCCGCGCAGGGCATAGGGGATACGCTCATTAGCACATTTGGCTAGGTGGTCAAGGCCAAACCCTTGCAAAATCAGGGCTGGCAGCTGCCCCCCCAGGCACCCCGCCGCGAGCTGGCTGGGAGATAGGAAGCCCCAGATAGGAAGCCCCATCCCCGCCCCATCTGCCACGACCTACTCCGCCAGACCAGAACGCACCACCTTGTCGAAATCACCCGCCGCCGCCGCGACCTCCGCCTCCGGCCCCGTCATCTTGAGGAAAACCGGCCCCTCGGGACACTCGACGATCGCCCCGCGCAGCGCGTATCCGGGCTTGGCCACCTTGTCGCCGAAGGGCGGACCGCTCAGGAAGGTGCCCTTCGCCATCACGGTGGTCACTTTGCCACCCCCGACCTCCTCGGTCGCGGTCTCCGCCGCCAGCTCCGCCTCGGGCTCCTCGAACTGCTTGAGCCAGCGCGCCACGTTGGCCTCGACACCGCCGCCTCGCCCCTTGCCGAAGTAGAACACCACCACCTCTGCCCCCCCGACGGCAAACTGCGCCTTGCGCATCGGCGAACTCACTTCCTCCGCCTTCCAGGCCGCCGGCACCTCAAATTTCAGACCGGCCACCTCGAACCCGGAAGGCGGCTCCCCCCCTGCGGTAGCGAGCATACAGAGGGCCAGGGTCGAAAATATCACCGGAGTCTTCATGCCCCAACCCTCCCCCACCCTGCGGCGCCGCACAATCCCAATCCCCACCATCATTTCCCTTGTCCTCCCCCCCGAAAACTGAACAATCCGATGCCAGAGGGCCGCCCGGGCTTCGGTCGATAGACACCTGCGGCCGCCGTCGTATCACTGTTCAAAATGCCCAGCCTCCAGCGATTGCACCCGCTCGTCTCCGGGGTCCTGGCCGCCACCCTCACCCTCTCGGCCCCCGGGCAGGAGGGTGCCGACATCGGGGGCGGGACCCCCGACCCACCGCGGGGCTCGGTGGTCGAAGACCGTGCCGCCCGCAAGCTCCTCGACGCCGGCAACCTCCGCTACGAAGCCGGCGAGATCGAAAAGGCGGTCGAGATCTGGCGCTCGCTGCTCGAACGCTACCCGCGTAGCCGCGTGCGCTTCGACGCGCATCTCACGCTCGGCGGACATTTCCTCGACCAGGAGCGCGCCTACGACCGGGCCCGCACCCACTTTGAGAGCGCTGCCGACGAGGCCAACCCCGACGAGGACCAGCGCGCCGAGGCGACCCTGATGACCGGCGTCTGCTTCTACGAGGGGCGCCACTACGGCAAGTGTTTCAAGATCATGCGCGCCGTGATCGAGGACTTCCCCTCCTCCGGCCACGTCAACCAGGCCTACTACTACATCGGCCTCGGCCACTTCAAACTCGGCCACTACTCGCGCGCCATCGAGGCCCTCGAGAAGGTCGGCACCGCGCTCGCCGAAGACGACATCCGGATCGAGAAGGTCGAGGCCGGGCGGCGCCTCTATATTAAAGTGGACGACCGCGACCTCGCCACCCTCGAGCCAGGCGAGGGCATCACGGTGACCTGCAAAGTGAAGAGCGGTGACGAGGAGAAGGTGGAATGCCTCCCCGTCGGCCGCGAGGTGCGGCTGGTGCTCGGCTCGATCCCCACCGCCCTGGGCCGCCCCCGTCCCGGCAACGGCCGGCTCGAGGTCCGCGGTGGCGACAGCATCGACGTCCTCTACACCGACGCCCACACCGCCGATATGAAGTTCGACGTCGCCCGGCTGAAGACCGTCGGGGTGGTCGGCGACGGGCTCGCCCAGGTGATGGATGGCTCCTACAACGACACGCTCGGCGGTGTGGTCATCGGCAAGAGCGCCCACCTCCAGGTCAGCGACGCCGACGGCGACCTGAGCGACGGCGCCGACACCCTCAAGGCCAGGGTCGAGATCCTGCGCGCCAAGACCGCCGAGGAGATCGAGGACGAGAAGGCGGCCATCCTCGCCAAGGCCGCCGCCGACCCGCTCGCCGAGAAGCCTGAGGATCCCGAGATCGAGCGCTACCGCCTGCGCGACAGCCTGGAGCTGAGCCTGACCGAGACGAAGATCAAGGAGGACAGGACCCGCTACATCCGCGCCGAGACCAAGGCCGAGCCCGAGGAGGGCGCAGCGCCCGAACTCCCAGGCGACCGGCCGCCAGCCGGCGGGGAGGATCTCGCCGCGGAGATCGTCGAGGCCGAGCTCAACGACCCGACGGTCCACAGCGGCGTGTTCCGCGCTACCGTCCCCATCGAACTCGCCGCGGCCCCGGT
>JANQMB010000293.1 GCA_028280355.1 Verrucomicrobiales bacterium | reverse complement strand
CGCCGAGCTTTCGGGGCGCATCCCGCTCGTCGTCGACGGCGGCGCCTGCTCGGACGGCGTCGAATCGACCATCGTCCGCGTCGAGCCCTCCGGGAAGCCCAAGCCGCTCATCCACCTGCTGCGCCCCGGCCCGGTGACGGTGGAGATGTTGAAGAAGTTTGGCAAAGTCGTCCCCGCCCCGCGCCTCTCACCGGAGGATGGCAAACCGGAGGCCCCCGGCCAGCTGCCCTCCCACTACGCGCCGCGCACCCCGCTGCGGCTGTTGGAGGCGCCCGCCGATTTCAAACCCGAACCCGGCAGGCGCTACGCCCTGCTCAGCTACCGCGGCCAGCCGAAGGACGGATATACCGGGCTGCACGACTGGGACGAGGTGCAGGTCCTCAGCCCCGGCTCCGGCAAGTTGCCCGAGGCCGCCGTGCGCTTCTTCTTCGCCCTGCGGACCTTGGACGGGAGCGGCGTCGACGAGATCGTCGCCGAGCCGATCCCCGAACGCGGCGTCGGCCTCGCCATCCAAGACAGGCTGCGGCGTGCCGCCGCAGAGTTTTAAGTGTTAAGTCTTAAGTCTTAAGTTTTAGCTCCCGCAGCGGCACCACCCTTCTCGCTTAACACTTAACCACTTAAAACTTAACACTCGAAGCGACGTGTCGATGCTCAAGTCCATGGCCACCGTCAGCGGCTTCACGCTGCTGAGCCGGGTGCTGGGCCTGGTGCGGGAAGTGTTGCTGGGCCGCTATCTCGGCACGGGCGGGGTGATGGACGCCTTCGTCGCGGCGTTCCGCTTCCCGAACATGTTCCGGCGCATCTTCGCCGAGGGCGCGTTCAACGCCGCCTTCGTGCCGCTGTTCGCGCGCGAGCTCGAGGAGCGCGGCCAGGCCGAGGCCGAGGTGTTCGCCCGCCGGGCCTTCTCGGTGATGCTGTGGATCCTCGGCATCGGAACCCTGATCATCATCCCGCTGACCCCGCAGATCTTCTGGCTGCTGCGCTGGTTCCCGGACGAGCCGGAGAAGTTCGACAACACCGTCGCCATGGGGCGCATCATGTTCAGCTACCTGCTGTGCATGGCGCTGTCGGCGCAGATGAGTGGTGTCCTGAACACGGTCAAGGTGTTCGCCATGCCGGCCTTCGCCCCGGTGCTGCTCAACATCATCTTCATCACCGCCCTGGTGGTCGGCGTCCCGGCTCTGGGTCTCGCCGGCAACTACCGCGAGATCGGCCTGCTGGTCTCCTGGGCGGTGTTCGCCGCCGGCCTGGCGCAGCTGCTCGCGCTCTACCTGGCCTGTTGGCGCAAGGGTCTGCACATCTACCCGGTGGCGCCGAAGATCACCCCGCGCATCCGACGCCTGTTCATCCTTATGGTGCCCGGTGTCCTGGCGGCCGGCATCCAGCAGATCAACCTCATCGTCGGCACCTCGATCGCCGCCCAGCAGGACGGGGCGAACTCCTTCCTCTACTTCGCCGACCGCATCTACCAGTTGCCGCTCGGCATGATCGGCATCGCCTTCGGCGTCGTGCTGCTGCCCGACATCACCCGCAAGCTGCGCGGCGGCGACGAGGCCGGCGCGGTCGACAGCATCTCGCGCGGCTTGGATTACGCCATGTTACTCACGCTCCCCGCCGCCGCGGCGATGTTGATGATTCCCGAGCCGATCATCGGCACGCTGTTCGAGCGCGGGGAGTTCGACGCCGAGAGCACCCGCAACACCGCGATGGCCCTCGCCGGCTTCGCGCTCGGGCTGCCCGGCTACGTTTTGATCAAAGTATTGCAGCCCGGATACTTCGCCCGCGAGGATACCCGCCGACCGATGGTCATGGCGGCAATCACCGTCAGCGTGAACATCGCTCTCTCGCTTGCCCTCTTCCCCCTCTTCGGCCACGTCGGCATCGCCGCCGCCACCGCAGTCAGCGCCTGGGTCAACGTCGCCCTGCTCGCCTTCGGCCTGCGCGGCTTCTGGAAACCCGAAGCCGACACGCTGTCGCGCCTGCTGAAAATGCTGCTCGCCGCCCTGCTGATGGGCGCCGCCGTCTGGGGCCTGCACCAGCTGATCGCCGACTGGTTCGCCGGCGCCTTCTACCTCAAAGCGCTCGGTCTCGGCCTCCTCGTCGCCGCCGGTATCGCCATCTACTTCGCCGCCGCCCTCGCGCTGAGAGCGACCAGCCTGAGAGCCATTAAAGCCGGATTTAGAAGGTAGCCGGAAATACCCGACCGCACCCGATCCATTCGGAACCTTAACACGTTCCGCGACGTCTCCCTCCCAAGGTTAAGCGTTGGAAGTTCGACGTTCGACGTTGGAAGTTCTCTAGTCTTCCTTCGGCGCCCGGCGCGCCTTCTCCTCGAGGAAGATCTTCGCCAGCTCGAAGCTGCGCGCAGCGAGCTTCTTGCCCTCGTCGTTGCCGACCAGTGCGATGCCCTCCTCGGCGATGTCGGCGCGGTAGAGCTCCCAGGCCTTGCCGGCGAGTTCTTCCGCATCGATCGGCAAGCCCTTCGCCGCCGAGCCGGCCTTCTTGCGGGTGCGGCCGCCGGAGCTGCGCCGGCCACGACCCCGCGCCCCACCTCCACCCGCCTCGGCGGGGGCCTCGTCCTTGTCGCCGCCCCCCTCGTCAGGGGACGCGTCTGCCTCCGGGGCGGCCTCCTTGCGCGGGCGCCGAGCGGACTTGCGCGGCTGGCTCGCAGGTTCGGGATTCTCGTCGGCGGGGCCGGCGGCGTTCTCGGTGGCCCCTGCCGGGGCATCGTCGTCTTCGCTCATAGGGATCGGTAGGGCGCCACAGTGCGCCCTACGGGAGGAAATGCATCAAAGAAATTCCCCGATCCACCCCAGCCCCCCCCTTGGGCATCGGTCTTGCGCTCCGGCAGCCCCCGCGCTAGGGGGGCGGGTGACCATCATCGAGGACGTCGGCGAAATGGGGGCGTGGCGCGGCGCTGCACCCACCGTCCTCGTCCCGACCATGGGCGCCCTGCACGCCGGGCACGAGGAGCTGGTCCGCCATGGCCGCACCCTGGCGGGCCCCCGCGGCTCGCTGGTGGTCAGCGTGTTCGTCAACCCGACCCAGTTCGGGCCAGGCGAGGACTTCGGGGACTACCCGCGCGCCTTCGCCGACGACTGCGCCCTCTGCGTGCGAGCCGGCGCCGACCTCGTTTTCCACCCCCCCGCCGGGGCGATGTACCACCCCGACGCCTCGGTCACCGTCGCCGAGACCTCGCTCACCCGCACCCTCTGTGGCCCGAGCCGGCCCGGGCACTTCGACGGCGTCTGCACCGTGGTGGCCAAGCTGTTCAACCTCGTCCGCCCGGACGTCGCCGTCTTCGGCAAGAAGGACTACCAACAGCTCGCGGTCCTACGCCGCATGGCGCGCGACCTGAACTTCCCGGTCGAGATCGCCGGCGCCGAGACCGTCCGCGAGCCCGACGGCCTGGCGATGAGTTCGCGCAACCGGTACCTGGACGACGAGGAGCGCCGGCAGGCCGCGGCGATCCGCAAGGCCCTGCTCGCGGCCGCTTACGACACCCGCCCGGACGCCGCGGCGCGCCTGGCGCTGACCCGGCAGTGCATCGAGAGGGAGGCACCGCGCGGCGAGATCGACTACCTCCAGATCGTCGACCGCGAGACCATGGCGGCCATCGACGAGGTCGACCGCCCGGCCCTCGCTGCCGCCGCCGTCCGCTTCGGCAGGGCGCGCCTCATCGACAACATCGAGATCGACCCCTGTGTCTCAAGTAATCGGTGATCAGACGTCAGTGATCAGAGGACGTACCCCCGGATGCTGGAAGACAACCCGAAACGAACCTAGCAACCCCCAACTTACCCACCGACCACCGATCACTGACTACCACCCATGCGCGAGTATGACTTCATCGTCGTCGGCAGCGGCATCGCCGGTCTGAGCTTCGCCCTGCGGGCGGCGGAGCACGGCACCGTCGCGGTGCTGACCAAGCGCGAGGCGGAGCGCTCCAACACCGCCTGGGCGCAGGGCGGCATCTCCTGCGTCGCCGACCCCGAGGACTCGTTCGAGTCCCACGTCGCCGACACGGTGGGTGCCGGCGCCGGGCTCTGTGACGAGGCGGTGGTGCGGACGATCGTCGAGGCCGCCCCGGGGGCGATCGCCGGGATGGTCGAGCAGGGCGTGGCCTTCGACCGGGAGAACGGCGGGTTCCGGCTCGGCAAGGAGGGTGGGCACGACCACCGCCGCATCCTGCACGCGAGGGACACCACCGGACTGGAGATCTCTGGGAAACTGCTCGCCGCAGCCCGGGCGTGCGGGCGCATCGACCTGCTCGAAAACCATTTCGCGATCGACCTGATCACCACCGCGAAGCTCGGCTTCGCATCGGAGGACCGCATCGTCGGCCTCTACGCCCTCGACGAGGGGGGGGGCGAGATCGTCACGTTCCGCTCCGACCGCGTGGCGCTGTGCACCGGCGGCTGCGGGCGGGTCTATCTCTACACCACCAACCCGGACGTGGCCACCGGCGACGGCGTGGCGATGGCCTATCGCGCTGGGGCGGCGGTGGCGAACATGGAGTTCGTCCAGTTCCACCCCACCTGCCTCTACCACCACGAGCGCAAGAACTTCCTCATCTCCGAGGCGGTGCGCGGCGAGGGCGGCGTGCTGATCGGGGCCGACGGGGCCGAGTTCATGTCGAAGCACGACCCCCGGGCCTCGCTGGCGCCACGCGACATCGTCGCCCGCGCCATCGACGGGGAGATCAAGAGGACCGGCGCCCCCTGCGTCTACGTCGACATCTCGCACCGGCCGAAGGACTTCATCGCCAGCCGGTTCCCCAACATCTACCAGACCTGCCTGTCGCTCGGCATCGACGCCGCGACCCAGCCGGTCCCGGTCGTCCCGGCGGCACACTACCAGTGCGGCGGCGTCCGGACCGACGTCGATGGCCGCACCGGGATCCGGGGCCTCTACGCGATCGGCGAGGTCGCCTATACCGGCCTGCACGGCGCCAACCGGCTGGCCAGCAACTCCCTGCTCGAGGGCGCCGTGGTCGCCGGGCGCGCCCTCGATCACATGGTGGAGCACGAGCCGCCCGGCGCGTCGCTCAGGGACTACAGCGTCCCCGAGTGGGTCAGCGGCGACGCCGAGGACGTCGACGAGCTGGTGGTCATCTACCACAACTGGGACGAGATCCGGCGGCTGATGTGGGACTACGTCTCGATCGTGCGCACCAACAAGCGCCTGCAGCGCGCCGCCACCCGGCTGCAGAACCTGCGCCGCGAGGTACAGGAGTTCTACTGGAACTTCAAGATCTGCAGCGAGCTGCTCGAGCTGCGCAACCTGGTCGAGACGGCGAGCCTGGTGGTCGACTGCGCCCGCCGCCGCAGGGAGAGCCGCGGCCTGCACTACACGCTCGACTTCCCGGAGGCCGGCGGCTCGGGGCCGCCGCGGGACACGGTGATGACCAGGGGCTAGGGGAATGACCAAGGTCTAATGACGAATGTCTAACGAATACCCAATACCGAATGCCTAAACCCTGACGGCCACCCCGGGGAATTCGGCATTGGGGCTTGGTCATTCCCTAGGCATTAGGCCTTAGTCATTAGACATTTTCCCCCGCCCCTCGCCGGCGAACTTCACGTGCGCCCGGCCGCCCTCCATCTCGTGGCCGAACTGCATCCGGTAGAGCCGGGCGTAGATCTCCGACTTCTCCAGGAGCTCGGCGTGGGTGCCGACGTCGAGCACCTTGCCGCGGTCCATCACGACGATCTGGTCGGCGGTCAGGATGGTCGACAGGCGGTGCGCGATGGCGATGGTGGTCTTGCCCTTGGAGAGCTCGTCGAGCGCGAGCTGGATGGCCTTCTCGGCCTCCGAGTCGAGCGCCGAGGTCGCCTCGTCGAGCAGCAGGATCGGCGCGTCCCGCAGGATGGCGCGGGCGATGCTGACCCGCTGCTGCTGGCCGCCGGACAGCTTGGAGCCCTTGTCGCCGACCACCGTATCGTAGCCCTTGTCCTGCTCGATGATGAAGCCGTGGGCGTGGGCCAGCTTCGCGGCGCGCTCGATCTCCTCCCGCGTCGCGTCGAGCTTCCCGTAGCGGATGTTCTCGTAGATGGTGTCGTGGAACAGGAAGGTGTCCTGGTTGACGACGCCGATGTTGTCGCGCAGGGACTCCTGCTTGATCCCGCGGACGTCGACCCCGTCGACCTTCAGCGCGCCGGCGCGCGGGTCGTAGAAACGCAGCAGCAGCGAGAACAGCGTGCTCTTGCCGGCGCCGCTCTGGCCGACCAGGGCATAGCTCTTGCCCTCCTCGAACTTCAGGCTGACCCCCTCCACCGCGTCGCCCCCTTTGCCGTATGCGAAGGAGACGTCGTCGAACTCGATCTCGCCGCGGCAGCCCTCCAGCTCGGCCGCGTCCGCCGCGTCCTGGACCGACGGCTCGGTCTCCATCATCTCGAACACCTTGGTGGTCGCGGCGAGGCACTTCTGCATCAGGATGTGGATGCGGCTGAGCGATTTGGACGGCGGGTAGAGCAGCACCAGCCCGGCCTGCAGGGCGAGGAAGTGGGCGGCGCCGAGGTCCGGCCGCACGGCGACGTACACCAGCGCCGCGGCGACCCCGAAGGAGGCGACGGTCTCGACCATCGGGCCGACCATCTCCATGGCCTTGCGCCAGCGCATGATGAACTTCATCATCTTGCTGTTGGCGCTGGTGAACTTGGCGATCTCGTGCTCCTCGCGGGCGTGGCTCTTGACCACCCGGATGCCGGAGAAGGACTCCTGCATGACCACCATCAGCATGCCCGCCTCCTGCTCCTCCTTGCCGCCCGACTTGCGCACCTTGCGGCCGACGATGATCACCGGCACGATACACATCGGGAAGAGGACGAGGGCGCCGAGGGCGAACTTCCAGTCGATGATGAAGATCGCCACCACCGCCGACAGCACGGCGAGCGGCTGTTTGACGACGTCGCTGGCGATGGTGGTGAGCGCCTGCTGCGCCATGCGGGTCTGGTTGAAGACGGTCTGGATCAGCTCGCCGCCCTTCTGCTTGTTGTAGAAGTCCAGCGACTGCCCCATCAGCCGGCGGAAGAGCTTGGTGCGGATGTCGCTCAGCACGCGCAGGCTCACCCACAGCATGCAGTAGGAGTTCATGTACCCGCAGAGCCCGCGCAGGAGCATGATGGCCGGCACCAGCATGGCCACCATCAGCAGCCCGCCGCTGAGCGGCGAGCCGCCGGTCGCCGCGGCGACCTCCTTGAACACCCCCCCCACCGTCTCGAAGGCGCCGGCGGCCCCCTCGACCTTCTCCTGCGGCAGGCCGTCCACCATCCTCCGGAACTCCTTGTCGGTGCCCTTGTTGGTGAAGACGACCTCGCCGACGTATTTGATGGTCAGCACCATGCCGCCGTTCACCATGCCGTAGAGGGCGCCGAAGAAGATGCCCAGCATGAACCTCCCCTTGTAGGGGCCGAGGTACCCGGCGAGCTGGCGGTAGGGTCCGGCGGCCGCCTTCAGGAACTCGAGGGTCGACATCTTTGAGATGTCCTTGCGAGAGATCTTTTTCATCGTTGCGGCTGCCCGGAGCCGCGCGCGGTATTGATAGCACGGATGACTGCGGCGGTCGAAAGCTCGTCCATCGGGGCCGCCCGGTGCTTGGGCACGAACGACTTGACGGGCTCGTCCTGCCCCGCCAGGGCGATCGCGGCGCGGGCGTGGCGCGGCCGCCAGTGGTAGGGGTTGGTCGGCCCGTAGAGCACCGCCTGCGGCTTCCCCAGCGCCGCGGCGAGATGCATGGCGGCGGTGTCGACGCCGGCCGCCACCTCGCAGCGGGCGATGGCGGCCGCCAGCTCGACGAGGTCCAACCTGCCGGCGAGGTCGGTCGTCTCGCGCGCCGCCGCCGCCTTGATCTGCTCCAGGTGCGCCCGCTCGCCCGGGGCGTCGGCCCCGGTCAGGACCACCGGCAGGTCGAGCTGGTCGATCACCTCCGCCCAGCGCCCGGCGAGCCAGTATTTCTCCTCGCGCGCCGTCCCTGGATGCACCAGTGCGAAGGGGCCCGGCGGACAGAGCGGGGCGACCCGGGCGGCGGCGGCCGCGGGGATCTCGATCGACGGCGGCACCTGGGGCGCCTCGATCCCGGCGGCGCCGAGCAGCGCGTGGTGGTAGTCGACCGTGTGGAGGTCCCTGACCGAGGCGTCGCTCTGCACGTCGAACACCCGCCGGCGCCACTGCCCCTTGGCCGCGAGGTTGGCGTAGGTGGCCTTCTGCGCCGCCCCGGAGAGTTTCGCCATCGCCGTCGAGCGGTCGGTGCCGCTAAAGTCGAGGCAGCGGTCGAACCCCCCCAGCGCGATGCGCCGCCACAGGCCGAGGTTCGCCCTCCCCCTGCGGTAGACGAGGACGCAGTCGACGCCGGGCGCGAGCCCCGCCAGCCCACCGGCGCCACCGGACACCACCAGCGTCACCCGCGCCTCCGGCCTCGCTGCGCGCAGCGAGGCGAGGGTCGGGAACGTCAGGACCAGGTCGCCGATCCGCTTGAGCTGTAGCACGAGGATACGCTCCATGAAGGGCGCGAATGACGCCCCGGATCGGAACCCGCGCAAGCCGCCGGGGGCAACCCCGCGGGGGAGCCGATTTCCGCTTCCACTCGCCGGCCCCCGCGGCTACCTGTCCCGGTGGCCAGAGCCTCCCGATCGACCGGCAAGCGCAAACACGCGCACACCGACTTCACCTCGAAGCGCAAGGCGGCGCGCGAGGACGAGCTGTTGCCCATCGTCGGCGCCGCCGCCTCGCCGCTGCTGTTGGTGCTGGACCAGGTCCAGGACCCGCACAACCTCGGCGCCTGCCTGCGCACCGCGGACGCCGCGGGGTGCTGTGCGGTGGTCGCGCCGAAAGACCGCTCCGCACCGCTGAACGAGACCGTGCGCCGCGTCGCCTGCGGCGGCGCCGAGTCTGTGCCCTACATCCAGGTGACCAACCTCGCCCGCAGCATGCGCGCCCTCAAAGAGGTCGGGGTCTGGTTCGTCGGCACCGCTGACGGGGGCGAGCAGTCCCTCTACGACATCGACCTGAAGGGCGGCATCGCCATCGTCATGGGAGCAGAGGGCGACGGGCTGAGGCGGCTCACCGCGGAGGGCTGCGACTTCCTCGCCCGGATCCCGATGGCCGGCGCCGTCGAGTGCCTCAACGTCTCGGTCGCCGCCGGCGTCTGTCTCTTCGAAGCCGTGCGGCAACGGGGCGGCTGAGCGACGGGCTGAGAACGTCGAACTTCCGACTTCCGACTTCCAACGTTGAAAATTCGACGTTGGACGTTGGACGTTCAAAACGCTGCATACGGGGCGATTCCGACCGTCAGATGGGCAACCCCGCCACCCTGGAAACACCACCGACGATGAAATTTTGGACCCTTTGCGCGATCCCGCCCGCCGCCCTCGCGGCGATCGCCCTGAGCAGCTGCGTCGCCCCCCCGGCACCCCCAGGGGCCGTCGGGCCCCCGCTGCCGCCGCCCCCGGGCATGGCGGTCGGTGTGCCGCGACCACCGACCC
>JANQMB010000288.1 GCA_028280355.1 Verrucomicrobiales bacterium | reverse complement strand
CGGTGGGCGCCGACCCGACGACCCCCGTCGCCCTGGTGCGCTGGGCGACCACCGGGCGCCAGCGCACCCTGGTCGGCGAGCTGTCTGACATCGCGGGGCGCGTCGCCGACACCGGCTTCTCGCCACCGGCGGTCGCCGTGTTCGGGGGGGTGGTCGGGCTGCGCGGGCAGCTCAACTGGTTCGAGTCGCGCCCCCTGTTCGGCCGCAGGGTGGTGGTCACCCGCACCCGCGACCAGGCCGGCGAGCTGAGCGCGCGGCTGCGGGCGCTGGGCGCGGAGGTCGACGAGCTGCCGACCATCCGCATCGACCCGCCGGAGGACCTCAAGGCCTTCGCGGAGCTGGTCCAGGACTGCCACAAGTACGCCTGGATCCTCTTCACCAGCCCCAACGGCGTCGACGCCTTCTTCGACATCTTCTACAAGCTCTACCACGACGCGCGCAGCATCGGCGGCGCCCGCATCGCCGCGGTCGGTCCGGGGACGGCGAAGCGGGTCAAACAGTACCACCTGGCGGTCGACCTGCTGCCCGACGAGTACGTCGCCGAAGGGCTGTTGGCGAAGCTGCTCGAGACCGAGAGCGTCGAGAACGAGACCTTCCTCTGGGTGCGGCCGGCCGAGGCGCGCGACGTCCTCGGCCACGGGCTGACCGAGAGGGGCGCCATCGTCGACCAGGCGATCGCCTACCAGACCGTCGCCGAGACCGGCGACCCCACCGGCGCCGCCGAGCGGTTCAGGACGGAGGGCGCCGACCTCATCACCTTCGCCAGCTCGAGCGCGGTCGAGCACTTCCTCGACCTCGACCTGCCGCTGCCGGAGCGGCTCAAGTTCGCCAGCATCGGACCGGTGACCTCCGAGGCGCTGACCCAGGCCGGGCTCGACGTCGACATCGAGGCGGAGCAGCACGACATCCCGGGGCTGGTGGCGGCGATCGAGGCGTATTTCGCGGAGATCTCCTGATAGGGAGGGTATGGAGCGCGGGCGGCAGGATGCCGCCCCTCCGATAGGCATGGCCTCCCCTCAGGAGGGACGGCATCTTGCCGCCCATGGGGCAGGCACCGCCATGATCCCCGGGTGGCGGCCGCTCCGTCTCGATCCCTGCGGCCAGAGTTGGGGGATCCCATCCCCATAGGGTGTCGAAGGGAACCTCCTTACGAGCCGGAGGCTCGCGCTCCAAAAAAAACGCCACCGTTTCCGGTGGCGTCTCGAGAAATCTCTGGGACCCGATGGGGTCGGTGCCTACTCGGCGCTGCCGTTGGCGGCCGGGGCTGGGGCTGGGGCCGGCGCGGCAGAACCCTCTGCCTCGGCCTTCTTCGAGTTGTCGCGGCGGAACACCTGGAGGTTGGCGCGGAAGCGCATGCGGGTCTTCTTGGCGGCGGTGCGCTGCTTGCGGCGGTAGCGCTGGATCGGGGTCTCGAAGGCGCGCAGGCGGCGCATCTCGTCCATGATGCCCTCGGCCTCGAGCTTGTTCTTCAACCGTTTGAGGGCGCGGTCGACGGATTCGCCTTTCTTGATTTCGACTTCGGGCATGGGCGTGTTTCTCTCTTTCCTAGGTGTTTCGAGTGAGGGGCGGGATTTTAGGCGTTTCCGGGCGATCCGTCAAGCCCCCCCGTCGTCGCTGGGTGGGGCGGAGTCCTGGTCGGAGTCCAGCACCTCGCGGCGCAGGTTCGTCTTGCTGCGCTTCGCCCACCAGAAGACGATCGGCGAGGCGACGAAGATCGACGAGTAGGTGCCGATCAGCACCCCGACGATGATCGCGAAGGAGAAGTCGCTCAGCGCCGGGCCGCCGAATATGAACAGGCAGCCCACCGTGATCAGGGTGGTCAGGCTGGTGAGGATCGTCCGCGACAGGGTGGTGCCGATCGCCAGGTTCATGATGTCCTTCACGTCGCCGCGCTTGCTGCGCAGGGTCTCGCGGATGCGGTCGAAGATGACGATGGTGTCGTTGATCGAGTAGCCGGCGATGGCCAGGAAGGCGCCGACCAGGATCAGGTTCAGCTCGCGGCCGCTGAGGACGACGATGCCGACGGCGATGAGCAGGTCGTGGACCAGGGCGATGATGGCGCCCACCGCGAAGGAGTACTCGAAGCGCATGGTGACGTAGGCGAAGATCACGATCAGGCCGACGCACAGCGCGATCAGCGAGTTCTTCGCCATCTCCCCGGCGACCACGGAGCTGATCTTGGAGAGCCCGACCTCCCCCTCGGCCCCCGCCTCCCTCTTGACGAGGCCCGCGTCGCGCACCGCGTCCGCCGCCTCGCCGCCCTTGCCCTCCTCGACGCGGACGGAGAAGGTCTCGCCCTCGCCGCCCACCGGGGTCATCGCCTGCACCGACGGCTTCGAGCTCAGGTCGAGCGCCTCGATCGCCTTCGTCACCGTCTCGGTGGTCGCGGTCTCCGACGCCTGGAAGCGGATCTGGTCGCCGCCGGCGAACTCGATCCCCAGCGCGCCCGACCCCTTGACGGCCATGACGGAGATCGCGGTCACGATGAGGGCCGCCGAGAGCAGCCGGCTGACCTTGCTGGCGCCGAGGAAGTCGATGCTCTTGCGCCCGAGGATCTGCATGAACTTGAGGTCCCTCTTGCTGTCGGGCGGGACGAGCCAGTTGAAGCAGACCCGCGTCACCAGCAGGGCGGAGAACAGCGAAACCAGGATGCCGATGGTCAGGGTGACCGCGAAGCCCTTGACGGCGCCCTCCGCCAGCCACAGCAACACCATCGCCGTGATCAGGGTGGTGATCTGCGCGTCGAAGATCGCCGAGAAGGCTTTTTCGTAGGCGGCCTTGATCGCTGCGCCGATCGACTTGCCGGCGGCGCGCTCCTCGCGCAGGCGCTCGTAGATCAGCACGTTGGCGTCGATGGCGATGCCGATGGTGAGGATGACACCGGCGATGCCGGCCAGGGTGAAGTCGGCCTGGAAGATGGCCAGGATCCCGAACAGCAGGATGATGTTCACGCTCAGGCCAGCCAGGGCGATGATGCCGGCGAAGCGGTAGTAGATGAGCATGAACACCGCGGTCAGGCAGAGCCCCCACATGCCGGCGCGCAGGCCCTGGTCGATGGCCGTCTTGGCCAGCGTCGGCGGGAAGTACTCCTCGTATTCGACCTTCGGCTTGGTGCGCAGGGGGTTCTTCATCGAGGTCGCCAGCGTGCGCGCCTGCTCGCCGGTGAAGTCGCCGGTGATGCGGGCGGTGCCGCCGGGGATCGCCTCGTTGAAGCTGGGGGCGGAGATGATCTCCTCGTCGAGCACGATGGCCATCCTGACGCGGTCGTTGCCCTTGTGTTTGCTGCTCATCTCGTAGAGGGCGTCCTTGCCATCCCCCTTGAGGCTGACCATGATCTCCCAGCGGCCGGCGTTGTTGAAGGTCCAGGCGTCCTTGACGTCGTCGCCGACGATGTTGGGCTTCTTGCGCAGGATCATCTTCTCGCGCCCGCCCTCGCGCTGCATGTCCTCGCGGAAGGGCAGGATGACGGCGTCCAGGACGAAGGCGTCGCCGCCCTCCACCTGGACCACCTTGGCCGGGCTGTCCTCTGGGTGGGAGAGGTGGAAGTTCAGGTTCGCCGCCTGGGTCAGGATGGTGCGCAGCTGCTCGAGCCGCTTGGCGTCGATCTTCTGCCCCTCGCGGTTCGGCACGTCGACGACGATCTGGTCCTCGCCCTGCTTGGCGATCAGCACGTCGCTGGTGCCGAGGGCGTTGAGGCGGCGGTTGAGCACGTCGACCGCCTGATCCTGGTCGCCGGGGTTCAGGGTGATGCCCTCACCGGGGTCGAGCTTGAGGGTGAAACGCGCGCCGCCGGCCAGGTCCATGCCCAGCTTGACCTTCTCCGACGGGGGGATCAGCGAGTAGAGGCAGAAGCCGACGAGACCGAGCGCGAGCACGGTGCCGATCGTCCGCTGGCGCTTCTCGGAGTCGGTGCCGAAATACCAGATGAACAGGCCGAGCAGGGACAGGCCGATGAGGAAGGCGATGAGGGGTGGCATCCTGAAATACTGAATGTGGTTATTCTCCGCGCCCCCAGGCGGGCGGAGGGCGGCCAATCTACAAGGATTCGGTGGAAAAACAACCTCGCTCTGAGGCGGTTCTGGGGGGGCTACTCGCCGGTTTCCGGGAGGCGGAAGTGCCTGCTGATCAACGAGACGAAGGTGTCGCTGTCGGCCGCCGCCCCGCGGATCAGACTGGTCTCGTCGAGCAGCAGCTGGGGCATGCGCGGGTCCTTGGCGGCGAGCAGGCCGTAGTGGCCGAAGGTCTCGGCGAGCAGGCCGTCGATGGCCGGGGAGCGGCTGGCCTCCCGGTAGGCCGCCTCGCCGACCAGCGAGATCGCCTTGGCCTCCGCGTCCGCCGGCGGGATCGGCAGCGGCGTGCGCATCAGGTAGTCGTGGATCTCGGCGAACTTCGTCCGGTCGGCGTGCCAGACCGCGAGCGCCGAGCGGGCGAGCTCGCAGGCGCCCGGGTGGTCCCTGACCCCGCTGCGCAGGAAGAGGTTGCACTTGCGGTCCAGCGGGCAGGGCAGGTAGAGGACCCTGAAGGTGTCGGGGTGTGCCGCCTGCAGGGCTTTCAGGTGGCCGTATGTTTTCCGGCAGGTCTTGCAGGTGTAGTCGAAGAGTTCGAGCAGGTGGTGTTTCGCCTCCCGGCTGCCGGCCGATGGCACCTCGTCGGGGTTCACGCGGATCCGCCCCCCGAAGAACTGCAGTTCGCTGGCGGGGGGGGTGCCACCCGTCCGCCCGGGGCGGTCGCCGCCGAGATCGACGAGCTGGTGGGTGTCCGGGCGGGGACCGAGCCACTGGCCGGCGATCAGGACCAGCACCCCGGCGAGCCCGGCGGCGGCCGGCGCCCCGCCCCCCCCCGGCAGCGAGCGCCCCGCGGAGAAGAACACCAGGGCGGCGAAGAGCAAGCCGCAGAGATGGATCGCCGTGCAATAGGGGCAGAAGGCTCGCTCGACGAAGGCGAGGACGGCGAAGAACCAGAGCGCGGCACCGGCGGCGGCCACCGCGCCCCCGCGCAACAGCAACCCGGCGAGCGCCGGGCGCCGGCGGGCGAAGCCCGACAGGCTGGCGACGAAGACGGCGAGATACATGGCGCCGGCCAAAGCGGTGACCGGGATGCCGAACCACTGGGACCAGCGTCCGCCGAGCACCTGCGCGCAGCCACCCTCCCCGCCACAACCCGCGAGCCCGTCGATCTTACCGGCCGCCTTCTGGGCGAGGAGGTAGACGCAGATGGCGACGACGGCGACCGCCAACATGCGGATGGCGCGCAGGGTTCGTGTGGGGAAGGGGAGGGCGTTGCTCATCGACCGCGCAGCATCGATATTCCGCACGGCGGATCAAGTCGGGATTGGGGCGCCGATCGCGAATTTTTTGGATGCGCCGGGCAACCGCGGCGGGGATCCGCGGATCGCCGTCAGCGGGACAGCGGGGTATCGGGGGCGCCGTCGATCCCCATCCCTCTATCCCCCTCACTGAGGGCGGATCCCAGCAGCAGGGTCTCGGCCAGATCGAGGTAGCCGCGCTCCTGGCGGGTCAACGGCAGATCGGCCAGCCGGTCGAGCTGCCGGCGCAGGCGGTGGTGCCGCTGCTGCGCCCGCACCCTCGGGCTGGCCAGGAAAAACGCCGCTCTCATTAATGCCCCTTTTTATCCTTAGTATAACTTATAGTCAAGGGGATCTTAGTATTTAATATATCTAAAATAAATACTGCAATTGGAGGTGAAAATTGCGATGAAATTGGGGCTTTGTTTTTCCGGGTGATATCGCAGAATCTGCGCGCGGAAATTGCGTATTATCAAAAGTTCGCGATAGTGACTTACCCCCCCGCCGATGCGCTACGCCATCGTTTCAGACATCCATTCCAACCGTCCCGCCTGGGCTGCGGTGCTGGATGACATCGCGCGCGAGGGGGTCGATGCGATCTGCTGCCTCGGCGATATCGTCGGTTACGGGCCGCGCCCGGGCGCGGTGTTGGCAAGTGTTAGGAACCACTGCGAGAACGTGGTGCTCGGCAACCACGACGCCGCGGTCACCGGCAAGCTGCAGCCCCAGGCGTTCAACCGCGTCGCCCGCGAGGCGATCGAGTGGACGCGCGAGCGGCTCGACGACGAGGCGCGGCGATACTTCGAGTCCGTGCCGCTGAGCCTGCGCGGCGATGGGATGCTGCTGGTGCACGGCGAGGCCGCGCAGCCGGCCAAGTTCCGCTACGTCACCAAGCCGGAGCAGGCGCGCGCCAGCTTCCGGGCCTCGAAGCGCGACGTCCTGTTCTTCGGCCACACCCACGAGCCCGGCGTGTTCGCCGCCGGCGGTTCGCGCGGGACGATCAACAAGCTGCCGCCGCACGACATGGCGCTCAAGCCCGGCGGGCGCTACATGATCAACCCCGGCTCGGTCGGCGACCCGCGCTGCGCCCGCGACCTGCGCGCCAGCTATTGCCTGTTCGACTCCCGCTCCCTGCAACTGCGCTTCCGTCGCGTGGAGTTCGACGCCGACGAATACCGGCGCGATTTCGAGGCCAGCGGCCTCCGCCACAAGCCCTTCTTCCTGCGCGTCCTCGACGCCGAGTCGGTACGCGAGGAGGAGCGCGCCGGCGTGGTCTCGGATCACCGCGAGGGCGTCGATGCCGGTATCGAGGACGACGGCAGCGGGCGGCTCCACATCGGCGGCGCGCCGGTGTTCGCCGGCTGGGACCGGTCACAGGCCCTGTCGGTCGCGGAGTCTGCGAGGCGCCATCGGCGCCGCAGCCGCGCCGGGGTGCTGTGGCTGCTGCTGATCTTGGCCGCCGGGGTCATTGCGGCCACCAACTGGACGGCCGACCGGGCGACCGCGCGATCGACGTCGGCGGAGGGATCCGCTGGCGACGCCGAACGGATCCAGCATACCGGTGCCCGTCGTGTCACCCCGGCTTCTGCCAGCCCGTCGGCGATGAGGCTCGGCAGCGATCTGGAGAAGATCATGGCCGACGAGGGCTGGGAGGATCCCAGCGACCCCGGGGATTCTCACTAGATCGAGGAATTCCAGTGGTTATGAGGCGGTGCGAGGTCGCGTCGGGAATGGCGCCTTCGTCACATGAAATTTGCTGAGGGAATTGCGTGGACAGATAAATAAGAACCACCTTAAAAAAGATCAGGCAATACCAACCCTTCTCCAAACCAATGAAATCGCTCACGCTGCACCTCCTCTCTGCCTTCGCTGTCGTTTCGACTTCGAGCGGGGCGTTGTTCTCCTACGGTTTTGATGGATCGGGCGCGCTGACATCTAACGCTGCGTGGACCGCCTACAATGGTGCTGATGCCTCGCTTACAGAGAGTGGCGGGGTCGTGAGTATCGGCTCGGGTGCCGAGGATGTCGGAGCTCAGAATGCGTTTGCCGCACAGACGGGGAACATTTATGCCGGTCTCGATGTCCAGGTAACGAGCACTAGCACTGGGGATGAATACACGTTCGGGTTTCTCACTGGAGCGAACAACATGGCGGTAAGGTGGGGGTTTGATGGGGAGAATGCATCGACCTACACTATCGATTTCTACAACACCAGCGGCAGTGTAACAAACTCGTTAGGGACCGTATTCAATACGGGGACGACCTACCGCTTCGTGATCGGATTTGATGGGGTGGACACCCACCGGATCTGGGTTGACCCGGGCACTGGTGATTTCGGGAGTCCTGCCGCGACCTTCACCCAGGCGAATGCGAACGACCCCTCCGGGTTCTTTTTCCGGCAGGGCGGCACCTGGGACAACGGGGGCGCTGCGTGGACTGCTGACAACCTGATTATCAGTACTGACTTCGCAGAGGCGGTCATCCCCGAGCCCACCGGTTTCGCGCTCGCCGGCCTCGGTGGGTTGCTGCTGATCCTCCGCCGGCGCCGCTAGGTTTTCTGTTGGTTCGAGTTCGTTCATAGAGACTTGATCACGGTGG
>JANQMB010000266.1 GCA_028280355.1 Verrucomicrobiales bacterium | reverse complement strand
CGCTTGCGGTTCGAATAGCGGTCGCGTTTCTCCCCCCCCCAGCGGAACAGGCCGAGGGGGCCTTTGCGGCCGGCGCGGGCGGTTTTGTTCTCGGGGGGGGCTCCAGCTGGCGGATCCCCCAGCAGGGGGACGCGGCCGGGCTCAGGCTTCTCACCGGCAGCGGGTCGCTGCGGGGGGGCGGTGGCCGCCGCCGATTCGACCTGCTCCCCCGGGGCGTCGTGGCCGCTGGTGAAGATGCGTTCGAGCGAGGTGCCGATGGCCTCCTCGAGTTGGAGCAGCGACCGGTTGTATGCCCGTTCGGCATCGAGCCGCCTGCGGTCCGTCCTGGCCGTGCTGCGGGTGATGTCGTAGCGGGTCCTCTCGAACTGGTGCGGCTCCATCCCCGACAGCCGGTCGAGCAGGGACCGGTTGCGTTTCGCCTGCGCGGCCGTATAGGCGCGCGCCTTGTCGCGGAAGGCGCTGCTGCGCCGGACGCCCTGGTAGGCGGCGGCGACCTCTGCGGTGACGATCTCCTTGCTCGCCCCCATCTGGGAGTAGTGGCTGGCGATCGACTCTTCGTAGATCTCGCGCTCGTGGCCGAGCAGGGAGAAGATGGGCAGCGACATGGCGAACTGCACGCCCCAGCTGGTGTCGGTCTGCCGGCCGCCCTGTTCGCCGCGGCCGAACTCCGCCTGGACATACTCGGGGAAGGGGATGAGGCCGGCCTTGAACTCGCGCAGCTCGGCCTCCGCGATCATGCCCTTGCCGCGGATCGAGCTCAGCTCGCCGCGGTTGGCGAGGGCGAGGCGGATGAGGTATTCGAGGTGGGTGTGGTCGAGGTTCACCGAGGGGCTGACCAGCTGGTCGGTCACCCTGATCCGCTCGGGGTCGCGCAGCCCGACCCGCGCCGCGAGCTTGTCGCGCTTGGCCTCGAACTCCAGGCGCGCCATCTGGGCGGCGAGCCCGTCGGCGTCGACGAAATCGAGCTTGTCGATGGTGATCTGGCGGTTCTCCAGCAGCGCGTCCTGGGCTTCGGAGAACCTCTTGGCGGCCTCCGCCTCGTCCTCGATGAGGGCGATGCGGGTGCGGAGGAACTGGAGTTCTTCGTAGTCCTCACGCACCTCCAGGACGACCTCGTGCTCGTCGGCGAGGGCGATGTTGCGGGCGAGTTCGACCTGGCGCTGGGCGAGCGCCAGGCGCGCGCGGCGCACGGCGGGGTGGGGGACGTAGAAGCGGAGCTGCACCGCGATATCCTCCTCGCTGGCGAAGGGGTCGAAGCTGAGGTCGCGCGTCTCGGTGCCCTGGCGGGAGAGGTTTTGGCTGTCGGTGGCCCGGCCGCCGGGGTCGAAGACCGCGGGGTTGGGGGCGATGTCGATCGACTCGCGGCTGCTCTCGCGCACCTTCTCGTCGATCACCGTCCTGTCCCTGCCGGGGGTGACGCGGCGCTCGGTGGTGCGCTGCACCCTCTGCTTCTCTGTGCTGCGCGTGACGACGCCGTTCTCGTCGACCTCCCTGCGGTTGACGCGCTGGTTGTAGGTCTCTGTGCGGGTTTCCGTGTAGGCGGGCGGAACCTCGTTGAAGCCCCAGGTCTTGCGGAGGCGCAGCTGCGGGTCCGGCCAGTCGCGGGCGGTCCGCTTGCGGGCTTCGGCGATCGAGATCTCCCCGCGGCTAGCGATGAGGCCCGGGTCGTTCTTCAGCGCCAGCGCCACCAGCTCGGCGAGGCCGATCTCTCCGTCGCCGGCCGGGTCGGGACCGGCTGAGCCGACCGGGCACAGCGCGGCGCAAACTGCTGCGACGAGGGGCAACAGGGGGCGGCATCTCGGGGTATCCGGTCTCCGAGACATGGGGAGAAATAGGTATTTGATGGGAGGGGAAAGGTCGTTGGTTGCCCCGTTTTTAGCGGGCTGGGAGCCCGGATGGCAAGCCTCCAGTGCGAGAAAAGTGCACACCGGTGCGAGGCGTGGGTCACTTTCCCAGCCGTGCCCCCCTCAGGAGCGATGTGGGTGGGGGCTACTTGCTGGCCGATTTGACCGGGGTGCGCCCGAAGCTCCAGATATTGAACTTCCCTGGCTCCTTGCGGAAGATCTGCACCCCGGTGCCGGGCAGGAGGTGGCGGAGGTCGGCGGGCAGCTCGCAGCCGAACTCCCTGCCGCGCATGAACTGCCCCGGGAGCGTGGTGCCGAGGTTCGGTAGAGCGGACAGGTCGGGGGCGATGGAGGTGATCTTGGAGGGGATGGCGACCGGGTTGGCCCCCCGGACGCTGATCCACACCGTGGCCCCCAGCTCGAGGCTCTCCGGGTCCTCCCCCTGGGGCACGAAGCCGCGCACGGTTTTCACCGGATCGTCGCCCTCTGGGTCGGTGACGATCAGGGTGAGGATCGGTTCGCCCAGCTGGACGATGCCGCGCAGCTTGTGGATCTTCTGGACCGTGCCACCGCGGGTGGCGACCAGCGTCTTGTCGGTGAGGCGCTGTTCGAGGACGAGGAGCTTCTCGGGTATCTCGATCTTTTCAAAGTCCTCGATCATCTGCACGACCTCGTCGAGGTCGGCCTGGAGGCTGGCGATGGCCTCGTCGAGGGAGGTCACCGCCGCCTTCCGGATGTCGCGTTCCCTCTGGGCGGCGTCCAGCGCCACCTGGAGCACCCGCTGCTCCTCGAACCCGACCTTGGCCGCGGCGAGCTGTTCCTCGGCGATATCGAGCGCCGCCTGCGCCTGGGCCCTGTCGCCCTTCGCCCTCTGTAGGTCGGTGTTGATCGAGATCCGCTCGGAGGCGAACCGGCGCTTCGAGTTGATCTTTTCGATCGGCAGGCTGGCCTTGTAGTCGGCGATCTCGTTGTCGATCAGGGTCGGGTCGAGGGTGACCAAGGTCTGGCCCTCGGTGACGACGTCACCCTCCTTGACGTGCACTTTCAGAACCACCCCGTCCTCGGGCGGGGCGACGTCCTCGACGGCCGCGGCCACCATGCCGTTGACGCGGCCGTAGCTGCCGCGCTGCAGGTACATCAGCACCACTAGCCCCAGCATGCCGGCCCAGATCAGGAACGGCCACTTCTGCAATAGCCTGCGGAGGCGGAAGGTCCCGACTTGTCGCGGCTGGTGGGAGGCTGGGATCTCGCTGCTCATCGGGTATCAGATCTCGACCGTGGTGCGCTGCATCACGAGGCTAACCTCGGATACGTCCTCGAGCTTGGAAAGGGTATCGACGAGATCGGTTTTGTAGGAGGGGTCGATGAGGCGGATCTGGTAGGAATACTCCTGGACCTCGCCCTGGATCGCCTCGCGCATGGCGACCATCTCGGTGGAGTTGGTGTATTTGGAGAAGATGTCCTGCAGGTAGGAGTGCGAGGGCGACCCCGCCGGCAGCATGAAGCGCAGGAGCCCCTCGAACTCGCGCCGCGAGGCGAACGGCGACCAGCTCAGGAACAGCGCGGTGAAGGCGAAGTAGAGGGTGCCGATGATGGCGACGTCGAAGACCTGTGCCCCCGAGGCGATCCCGACCGCCAGGCTGGCGAAGAGGAAGATGATGTCGCGCGGGTCGCGGATCGGGGTCCGGAAGCGGACGAAGGCCATGGCGCCCATGATGCCCAGGCCGCGGGCCAGGTTGTTGCCGATGGCCATGATCATCACGGTGATGACGATCGTCGCCAACACCATCGTGTGCAGGAACGACCTGGCGTAGGAGAAGCTCTGGTGGGTCCAGCGGTAGACGGTTGCCAGGACGAGCCCGAGGACGAAACTGACGCTCAGCGCGAACACGATGTCCATGCTGGACAGCGGCTGGGTCGGCCCGAGGGCGGTTAGGAACGATTCCATGGTGGTCGGTCGGCGTCGGCGGGGTTGCCGGCGCCGTTGGGGGGAGGCGCTAGATACTGTTGTTGGTGGCGGTGGTGTTCTGCGAGGCGACGTCGTATTCGAAGCCCCGGAAGATGGTCTCGAGGCGCCAGGCGGTGGCGTATTTGCAGAACCCGGTGGTGGTCAGGTTGAAGCGCTCGACCAGCTCGAGCATCCACTTGGGGGCGTCGCGCATCGCCTTCAGCTCGAAGACGTATCCCGCGAACGGGCGGTTGAGGCCGGTCTGGCTGTCCATCGGCCGCCAGCCCTTCTTGTCGTCGATGCCCGGCAGTTCCCAGCTGCGGGTCGGGCGGTAGCATATGCGGCGGTCGAAGGTGAGCCGCGCGTAGTCGTCGTTGGCGCCGAAATAGCTCTCGCGGATGTAGCGGATGAGCATCTTCGGCCGCGCCTCGACCGCGCGGGCGACGCGCGAGAACTCGAGGAAGTAGTGGTTGTCGACGGGGTTCTTCAGGAGCGGGCACTCCTCCGGGTGGAGCACGATGGGGCGGCCGCCGTTGTCCCCCTGGTACTGCTCGCGCGTCATCTTCGAGCGGCTCTTGATGATCACCCCGCCGACCTTGCGTTTGAGCTCGAGGAACACCGGGGCGGTGCCGCCCTTCCCGTAGGTCCTGATCCGCAGCTTGAAGCGGGAGAAGGTCTTCCGCTCTTTGGCCAGGGCGAGGTCCATCGTCGGGGTGTCGAGCTGCAGCGTGGTGACGGTGTACTCAGGGATGCGCCCTTTGCCGTTCGGGTCGGGAATGCAGAAGGGGCGGATGTACTCGCGGATCTTCGGGACCAGGCGCGGGTGGATGATGTATTTCTGCTCGAACCGCTCGATGATCTTGTCCTTCACGTCCTTGCGTGAAGGGCCGGCGTCCACCCTCAGCCGCGGCATGGCCGCAGTGCCTTCCCCTGCGGGCACTTGGGCATGAACGGGTTGCGGGTTGTTGAGAGGCGGCGACATCTAGGTTCTGGCAAGCCCGCTCCGGAGGGCGGATCTCGACGGGTTTCCCCTGAAAAATGGAGCCGGGAGTCTAACCCGACGTTTCCCGATTACCATAGCAAAGTGTCCAGCTTGTCACTTGCACGCAAGTTCTGAAAAGTGGCGTGTCGTTCACCTGTCGTTGATATTGCAGTCAATACAATACAGTCGGAACGGTTTCTTTGTCGCTTTATTAGAAGTGACCTTTGCCGGCGGGGCGGATCGGAGCGGCCGGTTTCCGCCTGCCGGTCAGAGCGAGACGACTGCCTTGATCACCCCGGCGGCCG